>JBFWSD010000407.1:0-6354 GCA_050248575.1 Gemmataceae bacterium | reverse complement strand
CCCAGCAATATCGAAGATGGCACGGCCACCGTCATCGTCACCGCGACTGCCGGCAAAGAGGTGGTGACCCCCTTGCGGCTCGTGATCCCGTTTGTTGCCAAACCAGAAACCAGAAACTAAAAACCAGAAACTAGAAACCAGAGAGATGTATCTAGTTTCAGGTCTCTAGTTTTATTCAGGGCACGCGCAGCTTGGGATCGCCAGTGAGGGCAGCGTCGATGGGAACGAGCTGGAAGGAGCCCGAGCGCGGCGGCGGCTGGGTCAGTTCAAAGTCCTTGGGCAACTGTAGCTTCAAGGGCTCATCCGCGTAGAGGCCGTCCTTGAACTTGTTCCCGGTGAGGTCAATGTAGGCGACGATCTCGCGCGGCTCCTCGCCGGTCGGCCCTTGGACCTTGAGACTGATCTTGCCCGCGCGTTCATCGCCAAAGCGGGGCCGGTACGCAAAGTTCGCCGGGCACAGGAACTTCACCGGCACCTCGGTCAGTTCGTACACCTTCTGCAAGGCACGCACCTTGAAACGCACGCGCACCGCGCTTGGCTTGCTGCGAATGGTCCTGCCTTCAATCTCGCGCACGAGGGGCACGGTTGCCTGCACGGTAGTGTCGTTGCGGTCGCCGTCGTCTTCGTTCTTGCTCGACAGCGAGTAGGGCAGGGTGGCGATCGAGCGCGTTCGCTCGAGGATTTCCTGCGGCCCGCGCACCATCACGGTGGCCGGCTCGACCACCACCTGGGCGATGCGATCGTCGAGCAGATGATTGAAGCGGACGGGGATCTGCCGCTCCACAATGCGATGCAAGGTAACCGGGATGCGGTTGCGGCCCTCGACCACCATGGGCTGCACGCCCACGGGGACATGGATATCGGTGGCGTCGACGCGCACCGTGTCGAGGTGCGGGCTCTCGCCCGGCAGGTTCTCGGGCACGGTGAGCGTGATCTCCACGCGGATCTCGCCCTTGTGGAGCATGTTACGCAGTTCGCGGATGCGCGAAGGGGGGCCGACGAAGGAGGCCGGGATCTGGCACGGATCGGGAATGTCGAGTTCGTAGAGGTCGGCCTGCCCGGCCGCCAACGTGATCTGCACCGGAATGGGAACGTTGTCGAGCGTGTCCTGGTCGCGGCTGCGGGCATACAGCCAGACGAGGAACGCCAGGCTCAAGGCGACCAGCAAGGTAATCAAGCGATCGATCATGGCTGGTCTCCGTCAGGCGGCCCGTGAGAGCTCGTTGCGGCGCGGCGCCGGGCTGTTCAGGACTTCGGCGAGGCGGCGGGCCAGGTTCTCGCGCGGGACGGGCTCGAGCCGGCCGCCCACGGCGAGCGAGATGCGGCCCGTTTCCTCGCTGACGATCAGCACCACTGCGTCGGATTCCTCGCTGAGGCACAGGCCGGCGCGATGACGCATTCCCATGTGTGCCCCTTCCGGGACTTGCCCGAGAGGCAGCTGGCAGCCCGCCGACACCAGGCGATCGTTGACGAGCACCACGGCGCCGTCGTGCAGCGGGCTCTTCGGAATGAAGATGGTACGGATCAGCGCAGCGCTGATCTCGGAATCGAGCTGCTCACCGGTTTCGGCATACGAAGTCAGGGGCACCTCGCGCTGGATGCAGATGAGGGCGCCGACGCAATCGCGCGACAGCGCCTCGGCGGCTTCGGCCAATCGATCGGCGATCGGATGGTGTTCGTGGACGAAGTAGCGCAAGACGCGATAACGTCCGAGCAGGAGCAGCCCGCGGCGCAGCTCGGGCTGAAAGATCACCAGCATGCCCACCAGGATCGTGGTCAGCAAGTAGTCGAAGACCTTGCCCAGTTCGGGCAGGTCGAAGGCGGCGATGATCACCTGGGCCAGCAGGAACAGCCCGATCACGACCAGGCCGAGGCCACGGATCATGTTCCAGCCACGCGTCGTGCCCAGGAAACGCAGGACAAGATAGATGAGCACGGTCAGGATCACGATCTCGACGAGATCGCGCGTACCCACCGCACCATAGAACTGCATCAACCTGCCACTGAACATCACTCGGTCTCGTTCCGGAAGGACGGGAAGGAACGGTCGAAGCATCGTTGACGATGGCTCGAGAGCAATCCCTTACCCATGGCGGGCAATGGCGTCAAGTACAAGAAAGGCGTCGTGGGTTTCCTTGACATCGTGCACGCGCACGATGTGGGCCGTGCCGCGCACGGCCGCGTCGCACACGGCCGCCAGCGAGCCGGGCAGCCGCTCGTGCACGGGCCGACTGCCGGCGATCTTGCCCAGAAAATGTTTGCGCGACACGCCCAGGCACACCGGCCTGCCCAGCGGCCCGAGCATACCGAGCCTGGCGAGGATCTCCAGGTTGTGATCGCCCGTCTTGCCGAAGCCGATGCCTGGATCAAGTACGATCCGTGCGGCGTCGATGCCGGCGGACTGGCACGTCTGCAGTCGTTCAGTGAAGAAGGCGTGTATCTCGGTCATCACGTCGGTGTAATTCGGGTTGAGCTGCATGGTTTGCGGCGTGCCCTGCATGTGCATGAGGATGAGGCCAGCCTGGGTCGTCGCGGCCAGCTCGAGCATGCGGGGATCGCCACGGAGGGCTGTCACGTCATTGATGATGTGAGCCCCAGCTTCGAGGCAGGCACGGGCCACGGCTGCCTTGCTGGTATCGATGGAGAGGGGGACCTGGGTATGCCGGGCCAGCTCGGTCACCACTGGCAAGACGCGCTCGAGCTCTTCGGCCTCGTCGACTGGATTCGCGCCGGGCCGCGTCGATTCGCCGCCGACATCGATGAGGTCGGCGCCTTCCTCAATCATCGTGAGGGCACGGGCCACGGCCCCTTCGACACCGGCATGCCGGCCGCCATCGGAGAAGCTATCCGGCGTCACATTCAGGATGCCCATGATCCGCGGGCGGCGGGGCAGCTCCAGGCGGCGCTCGGCCAGTTGCCAGTACATGCGTTGCTTCTCGTAACGAATCTACCAGGGCGCTTCCATCATCGACACGATCTGGATCGCCATGCGGTCGACATTGCCCTGGAAGGCAGTGGTAATCGATTGACCCAGTTCGGGAATGAACGTGGCGGTCGAGGTGACCGGCACGGGGATTTCGGTCTTGGCGGGCGTGACCGCCGGCACGAGCGGACCCACGGGCGAGGTGCCCGGCGTGGTGGGCAAGAGCCCGCCTTCCGGCTGCTGATCGAGACCGGTGCCTGGCCCGGGCATGGAGGGCGTGATCAGGTCGTTGCGTTGTTTCGGCATCGACAGGATCTCGCCCGTGCGCAGGTCGCGCCAGAGGATGTTGCACTGCATGGTCATCTCGCCCTGGCGGATTTCGTTGTTCGGGTTGATGTTGAGCAAGTTCTTGGTGACGACCAGGATCGAGCCGACGAGTTCGGTGTCGGCGTTGTCCCGGCAATGGACGACCTTGTAGGGAGTCTTGGCCTCGATCTCGCGAACCACGGCGCGAGTCAGGTCGAACTCCAGCCCCTTGTAGAAGGTGCGATTCTCGAAGATCGGCACGAAGACGGTGTGGATGTTGCAGTCGTACATCGGGCGGGCACTGTAGCCCAGCACGGTGAAGTCGCCCAGCGACTGGCAGGCAGGCAAGCCAGCCAGCAGGGCGGCCACCGCTGTTTGCAGCAAGCGGCGTCGCGACATCAACTTCCCTTTGATGCTCGGCTTCTCGTTCACGGTTCTGCTCCTTGTCGAACGCAACTTCCTGATGCGTCAGATTCTCAGCGATTGAGCCAGTTCCAGAACTTCTTGCGCGGCGTTTCTTCCTGAGCCTCGTTCTGGGGAGGCAATTCCTGGGCGTTCAGATCAGGCAAGGTCCGCGGCGAGGGGGCCTGTTCCGGAGACGTGCCCGGCGTGCCCGCGGGCGGACTCGGCTTGGCTTCGTCGGACTGGCGGCGTTCCGCATCGAGTTCGGCCAGCCGCTGTTCGGCTTTCTCGGCGAACGGCGTGCCCGGATAGCGTCGCTTGACGATGCCGTAGTAGAAGTAAGCGGAACCTGGGTGCCGCGTGCGCCGATAGAACTCGGCGATCTTGAACTCCTTCTCGGCTTGCTGGTGGGTGATGCCCGCAAGCTGGCGATCGAGGAAGTCCTTCTTGTTCTTGCCCAGTTCGGGATAGGCGTGGATGGCCTTGTGACAGAGATTGCGGGCCTCGGCGACCTTGCGGCCGTCGTAGTCGGAACCGCCCGTGCTCATGTGCTTGGAGATGATGGCCAGTTCCACGGCCTTGGGTGCATACGAGCTGTGCGGGTGACGTTCCACGAGGGCACTGAAATAGTGATCGGCCTCCACGTATTCTTCGCGATAGAACTTGACCGAGCCGAGCAGGAACAGGGCATGGTCGCCGATGCCGGAGTTGACGCCGTTATAGCTGACCTGTTCGAGTTTCTCGATAGCGCGGCCCTCCTCGTCGAAGACCGGCTTGGTCTTGTCCCAGTGGAACCAGGAGACGGGGGTGAACCAGCGTTTGCCCTCTTCTTTTTCGCGCTGAGCGTGCATCTCGGCGCGGGTGTCCTCGAGCCAGTAGTTGGCGATGTCGAACATGTGCTGCACGGCCTGGTCGCGATGGGCGGCGCCAGGAAAATCCATGAGCAGCTTGTTGTAAGTGTCGGCAGCTTTCGGATAGCGTTTTTGGCGTCGGAGGCATTCGGCCTCGTAGTAGCGTGCCTCCTCGGCGATGCGCGGGCTGTTTTTCTTGTTCTCGGCGATCTTGTGGAAGACCTTTTCGGCGCCGGTGAAGTTGCCCTGGCGATAGAGTTCGTGGCCGCCCGCCAGCTCGGCGGCGGCCTTCTCATCTTCGGGAGTGGCGGGCGGCTCTTGCAGCTCGCCGCCGCGCAACACCATGGTGTCTTCCGGCCCCTTGGTTGCAGGCGTGCGCAGCAACTTGTTGGGCATCAGCCCCCAGCGCGAATCGCTGCAGCCCGTGGCCATGGAGCAAGCCAGGGCCACGGCCAGGGCGCACCCGCTCTTCGAGAATCTCGGCGTCATTGCTCCCCTCGTGGTCACGACCTCAACTCCCCAGGTAAGGCACAAGGCGCGGCCGGCGTCCCCGCAAGTAAGTCTCGTACTGATTCAACGTCTGCCTCAGCTCGGTGCGGACACGGGCACTCAACGGCGCCCGCCAGCTTTCCGGACATTGCGGAGCGCCCAGTTCGCGCAGTGCTTGCCAGCTTTCTTCCATCAGCCGCAAGCCCTGGCGATCGCGCTGGCTTTCGCGGCAAGGCGGACACAGCATGCCCCCCCGGGCCGGCGAAAAGTAATAGCCGCTCTGTTGCCGGGCTACGATCTCTGTTCCACAGTCGCCGCAATGCACGAGTGCCGGCCCATAACCCAGTTCGCGCAGAAACACCAGCTCGAATCGTGCCAGTCGCGGTCCGTTGGCGACCTCGGGCTGTCCCAGGTTCTCGAGTGTCGCCAGTGCCTCATCAAAAACGTTCGGATGTGGGTCGTAATCCTCGGTCCAGTCGGCCAGCAGCTCGGCGACGTGATAGCCCGCGTACAAGGCCCCCAGATCGGTGGCCAGCCGCGGAAACCGCCGGCTGAGCTGCGCCTCCGTTAACAGGTCCAGACTGCCCGATGATTTGCGGACGAAAACTATACGGCACAATGTCAGCAGGTCAAGAGCAGTTTCGAAGTTGGATTTGAGGCGGCGGCCCCCCTTCGCCAGCACGCGCACTCGCCCCAGCTCTCGCGTCCACATCGTCGCGATGCGGCTGGTCTCACTCCAGTCCGACGTCCGTAACACCAGCGCCTGTGCCTTTTCTCCTGCCAAGCCAGAACCTCCTGTATTTCGAACTACCGGCTCTCACTCAGTTTTTGAGCGCCCAGTCTGGCGCTTGGCCCGCCGCGCCGGCGCGGGCCGCTTTGCGCTTGCACACAGACAGCGTTTGTACAATTCTGTAAGTCGTTGCGGATACTGGGCTATCTCCAAAGTTGATGACAGAGCGAGTGTGCAAGCGCTGTTCCCAAATCGTGCCGGACTGGGAGCGGGTGTTCTATCTCTATTATGGTGCGGAACGGGTCGAAGCACGTGTCAGGTTTGTCTGTCCTGGTTGCTCGTCCGATCCACCGTCTCCGCCAGCATTCTACCTGATCGTTGCCGGATTGTTACTGAGAGCGGGCTGCTCTTCGATTACAATACCCGCGTCGGTCACCCACCTTCCCGAGAGGGCCCCGCCATGAAGCATCAACCTGCCTGCCTGCTCGTGTCGTTTGCTCTGCTGTGCCTGGTCACTGCCGCCCGCGGGCAAGACCGGGTCGAACTCAAGGAGCCCACCAAGAACTCGGGGGATGAGAAGCTTGCGGGCAAGCTCAACCTGCAAGCCAGCGCTGCTTTCCTGGACGGCGTGGCGGGCACCTGGACCCGCCAGC
>JBFWSD010000406.1:0-6354 GCA_050248575.1 Gemmataceae bacterium | reverse complement strand
CAGTGCATTGAAAGGCTTGAGGGCTTCAAGTGGTTTCTTCTTGGCTTCCTCGGCGTGGCCGCCGGCGACCAGAAGAATCAAGCAGCCCAGGGCAAGGTGAAGCGTGTGTCGCGTCATGAGATCACCATGGTTGAGGGCAGGACAGAGGGCAGGGGGCCTACTTCATTAGACGAATGGCCCGCCCATGATGCAACACCAGCCCGTCGGGAACTCACCGGTTTCTCACAACTCGCTGGATGTCGGCGGTCTTGAAGCGGACGCCGATCACGCTGGTGATGCTGTCGGTGTCGCCGTCGGGATTGGCCCGCACGCCGGTGCGAAGCTGCACGCGCCAGACCATGTCCCCGTCGTGATGGTGCGCTGCTTCAACGATCCCGGTGGGGGCAAAGCGAATGCGGCCGTTCACGGGGGGCATGAACTTGCCCTCTTCATCGGGATTGGTGCAGACGAGGAAGGACATGGATTCACCGGGAGTAAGCAGGCGGCCGACTTCGGTGCCCTTGATCGATTGCAGGGGGTTCTCTTCGCGCCAGCCTGGCGCTTTGTCGGCCCGGGGCGGCCAGCGACACGGGCCGCCATGATAGCGTTCTGCCCCGATCTCGAGGCACGTGTAGGGTCGCATGGGTTCATCCTGTTTCTTCTTCCAGGCATAGCGGTTGTAAGCCAGATCGTTGGGGGCGAAGGCGATGTCCGGCGCGAGGTTTTTGACCTCGAGGGTGAGGAGCAAGGCCTCGTTGTGCGACTCGTCTTCCGTGGCTTTGCCGACTTGCTGATATCTGATTCTGCCCTGTTCCACCTTGACCGGCGTGATGCGCAGGTCGTTCAGATCGAGTGACTGCCCGAGGTCAAGGATCAGTTGCGCGGGCAACGGGCCATCATCGTCGATACGGGGAAACGCGCCGGTCCGGTAGGGCTGCCGCTGTCCGCCCGGCCAGCGCATCGAGATAAGCCTTGCCAGACTCTTATGGGTGCAGCCCGGCGCATTGCCCGCGTCTCCTTTCCATGGCGACTGCGTGTGCCGCGGAAAATCGGGCAGCATCGCAAAGTCCAGCTTGCCCGTGCTGTCCTCGAGGCTGGTTATCTTCCAGCCCTGGTCCGTCTTTTTGAGATCGAGAGTCCAGGTGGTCGTCAAAGCCTGCTTGGCCCAGTTCGAGGAATCGATGCGCACCCGGGCCACGGCGCGGTCTTCACCGGCATCGACGTTGAGGATTTGCCCGTCGCGGACAGTGGCAAGATCGAGGCACTCGGGCATCTCCCCGGCCCAGAAGGTCTTGCCGTCGCCGCCCGCTTTTCGCTCGGCGAGCCATTGCTGCACGAACTGATCGGGGGGTGTAGTTTTTCCGCCCGCGCAGCCCGCTACCAGGAGTGAGAGACCAAGAAAGGCGATGGCACGCATGGCGAACTCCCTGGTGACGAATGTGGAACAATCATGAGTCGTCGTTTCCGACTCTGATGGGAGCGACACGAACCGATCAACGGACCTCAACGGGGGTTGGGGCAGCCCAGTTCCAGTTCCACGCCTTCCGGATATGCCGCCTGCAGACCCACTTCCCAATTTGGGCTCCACGCCAGCTTATGCAGGTTCCCAGAACGCTGGCGAGAAGGGGTGTGTCTGGGGGGGAAACCCTTGGCAGTCAAACTTTTACGACAATTTTTCGGTCCTGAGCCGGGCTGCATTGCTATCTAATATATTGAACGCCGCGCAGTGATCGAGGCACACTGTCGCGTTAAGGTCATGGATGACACCGGAAGGGAGATATCGATGCCGCAAACAGATTCACTCAGTGCCCGCGTGCAGGAATACGTGGGGGGACGGCGCCAGGTGGGCGACGAGAACGATCAGCTGACATCCTGCCTGGTGGTTGCCGACGCAGCTGAGCAGCTGACGCTCGAACTTTCACGGGTGAAATTGCTCGGCCGCTCGTTCCAGTTCGAGGCCACCAGCGGGCTCGAGCCCGCCATGCTGCGCCTGGCCGAACGGCAGTTCGATGTAATTCTCTTCGACAGCGATCCCTTCCCGGTGGGTGAAACGCGGGACATGGAAGAGTTGCAGCTGCTGGCCCCGGAAACGCCGATCGTCATGGTGGCCCGTCGCGACGAACAGAAACAGGTCGCGCAGGCAATGCAAAACGGCGTACGCGACTATCTCTTCAAGGATCCGCTCGAGCCCGAACACTGGCTGCGTTGCCTTTCCAGCGTGGCCGAGATTTCCCGGCTGGAGCGGGCCCTGGGCAATCTTTCGCGCGACCACATCACCGGCCTCTACAATCGCCAGACGTTCCTGACACTCGCCGAACAGCTGCTGGCCTTGGCACCGCGCACTCAAGGCGTGCTCGTTCTCCATGCCGCGCTCGACAGTAGCGTGGCACGGCTGAACTTTCTCGAAGAACACCGGCTCATCCTGCGGGCCGCCCAGGTCTTCCAGCAGACCTTCCGCAAGTCGGATATCCTGGGCCGCTGGGGCCGTCATGAATTCGTCGCCGTCATTGTGGATGCCGCCCTCGATACGGCACGCATCCTGGCCCATCGGCTCGACTGCACGCTTCGTGCCCACAACGACCAGTACCCGAAGTTGCCCGAAGTGCGCCTGCACGGCGGTCTGACTTCGGTGGACCTCCAGCACAGAATGACCGTGGGCGAACTGGTCGCCAAGGCGCAGGCCGTTGGCCGGCGCAGCCGACAACGCGCCGAACGGCGTATCTGAGCTTTCCAGCAGTTGATGGGCAGCTGGCATGTTTTGCGACTGCGCCTCAGGCGCGGTTCGCTAGCCTTCCTCGCTCATCTGCTCGTCTTGCCGCCGCTCGTATTCCTCTTCGCGACGGCACTCGTCAACGCATTCGATGTAATCGCGATGCAACGAAGGATGGAGCTTGGCCTGGAAGGACTCGTCGAGTTCGTTGGCGCGAATCAGGTTGACCACGTCGGCAAAGTCCTGGTAGCGCCGGGCCGCCAGCTTGAGCTGGATGAGGGTGGGAAGATCAATTACCGATACGTCATCGATGAGCTGGCAAACGTCGGCAGGATCCGGATAGGAGATCGGCCCGGGCTGGCCACTTCCAGGGAACATTCCCGAAATCAGCACATCGAAGGAAACCTCGTATTTGCGATCCCTGAAGCGGCGCGGCCGACCGTCGATTCTGTCGTAGTCTTTGGGCACGAACTTCTTGCAGAATCGCTCGAAGCCTTCGCGGGTGAGCAGCACATCCACGTCGTTGGTAGTTCGTCGATAACGATGGGCCAGCACGGCCATGCCGCCAACCACCGCGTGAGGGATCTCGAGTTTCTTGAGCTTCTTGACAAGGCGGTCCATGACACGATGAACCGGATCCTTGCCTCCGAAAAACATGGCGACTTGCTCCAGTGCCCGACGATAGCCACTGCGTTCGCGGGTTTTTGATTGGGGACCAAACAACTCGGGCTACCTCACTGGCTCTGTTTTACTCCTCTCACGTATCATCTACCCAGCTGTTGGAGCCGTCAATGGTGATCCCAGTCTTGCAGGACATTGTCCGGCCGTTACCATACTGGCTGGCAAGAACAAAGGAATGATCTCTTTCAGGACATCAGTTTTGCTGCGTAAATGGCACAAGATGAATCGACGGGATCTGCTGGGGGCCGCCGCCTCGGCCTGCTGCGGACTGGCCCGCGCGGAAGATGTCGCCAAGACCACTCGTCTGGGCGTCTCGCTTGCTGGCCCGGAGTTCGGCGCCGAGAAGCCCGGCTTTTGTAATGTGCAGCCCGGCAGGTTCGGCGTCGACTACACCTACAACAGTGAAAAGACCACGGCCTACTTCTGTGCCCGAAACCTCAAGCTCTTGCGTATCCCGGTGCGCTGGGAGAGGTTGCAGCGTGAACCGGGCGGCGCGCTCCACGAACCGGAACTGACCAGGCTCAAGCTGGCCGTCGCCTGGGCCGGGCAGAACAGGGCCGCGGCCCTCATCGACATCCACAACTATGGCCGCTACTTCCTGCGCATTGACAACAAGGCAGTGCCCTGCGTCATCGATCAAGAAGTGGCGGGCAAGGTCCGTGTCAGCCGCGCCGATTTCGCCAACCTCTGGAAGAAACTGTCGGCAGCCTTTCGCGACGATGAAGCGGTCTGGGGCTACGGCCTCATGAATGAGCCCCACGACATGGGTTCGTCCAACTGGAAAGCCATCGCGCAGTCTGCCGTCGATGCCATTCGTTCCAGCAAGGATCGCAAAGCTATCCTGGTGGCCGGCGATGGCTGGTCCAACGCCCATCGCTTCGTCGAGAGCAACGGGCCGAAAGCCTGGATCAACGATCCCGCAAAGAACACCGCCTACGAGGCTCACTGCTACTTCGACAAGGACCATACCGGGCAGTACCGCCAAAGCTATGCCGAGGAGCTGAAGGCCGATCCCCGGCTCAACGAGCGCGGCGTGATGCGACTGAAGCCTTTCGTCGACTGGTGCCGCCGCAACCAGGTGTCCGGCTTTCTCGGAGAGTTTGGCGTGCCCGGCGATCCCGCCTGGGCCAAGGTGCTCACCCCCTTCCTGCAGGCGCTGGCCGACGCCGGCATGCCGGGCTGCTACTGGGCTGCCGGCGAATGGTGGCGCGATTATCCGCTCTCCATCCAGCCACGCGAAGACTTCCGCCAGCCCGCGGCGCAACTTGCCTGGCTCGAGAAATTCGCAGGCACATGACGCGCTCTTGTCACGGCCCGACGTTCTTTAACTGGGTACTGCGGACAACCAGTCGGGTTTTCATCCGTAGAATGGGAAGATGATGAACTGGAGGGCGGCCTGCGGGTTTACCCTGCGCGGTTGTTTTCCTCGCCTTGCCCGCTTTGCCCATCCTGGATTACGATTCAGCCTCTAGCATCGACCACCTCTGCGAAGCTGTTGCTCGAAGTGCAAGCGTTGCTGTTTGCGCCGCGAAGCAGCACCAGTGGAGCAACGATGCGCCGGGCAGCGTCCGCTGGCCGCCCTGACTCGCGATGAGCTTGACGGGGCGACCCGGACCGGAGTGACCATGAAGCCAATCAGTTCCAGGTATCGACACTTCGTGATCGTGACGGTCGGGCTGATCTGTCTCGCCTACCTGATCTATCGCGGCGTGTGGACGCTGAACCTGACGACGCCGTACGCGGTTTTCGCCTCGCTGTTGCTGTACTTCGGCGAGTGCTTCACGATCGTGCTCGGGCTGCTCTACTTCTTGCAAGTCTGGACGCTCGAAGAGCCGCCCGAGCAGCCCGTCCTCGAGGGGCGCACGGTCGACGTCTTGGTGCCCTCCTACAGCGAAGACGCCCAGATCTTGCGCGGCACCTTGCAGGCCTGTCTGGCCATGGACTTTCCGCATCAGACTTATTTGCTGGATGATGGCCGCCGCCCAGAGATCGAGGCGCTGGCGAAGGAACTGGGCGTTCAGTACATCACCCGGCCCGACAATCGCTTCGCCAAGGCGGGCAACCTCAACAACGCCCTTGAGCAGACCACGGGCGAGTTCGTCATTGTCCTCGACGCCGATCACGTGCCCGAACGAAACTTCATCACGCGCACGCTGGGCTACTTTGCCGACGAGAAGCTTGCCTACGTGCAGACGCCGCACGCCTTCTACAACTTCGATTCGTTCCAGGCGGTGCTCGACGTGGAGAAGCGCCGCTACTGGGAAGAAGGGCAGCTCTTCTACAACGTCGTGCAGCCCGGCCGCAACTTGTGGAACGCGGCCATCTTCGCGGGCAGCGGCACCATGTTTCGCCGCACCGCTTTGCAAGAGATCGGCTACATTGCCGTCGAGACCATCACGGAAGATTTGCACACAGGCCTGCGTCTGCACGCCAAGGGCTGGAAGTCACTGGCGATCACCGAACGCTTGCTGGCCGGGCAAGCGGCCCCCGACGTGACCACGTTTCATTCGCAGCGGCTGCGCTGGGGCGAAGGCAACCTGTCGATCTTCGCCTACGATAATCCGCTCACCATGCGCGGCCTGACCATGGCCCAGCGGCTCTGTTACATCGGCTCGATGCTGCACTGGGCCGGCGGGCTGTTCCTGCTCACCATCTATCTCACGCCGCTCCTGATGCTGTTCACGGGCGTGCCCCCGGTGTACGAGTTCAACTGGGTGCTGGGCACTGCCATTGCGGTGTACCTGCTGGCCAGCTTCTGGGCGGCGCGCATCACCAGCAACGGCTACTGGTCGTTCTTGAACTCGCAGCTCTTCAACATGGCGGGCTTCTACACGCAGATCCGCGGGACCCTGCGGGCCCTGTTCCGGCGGCGCTTCCAGAAGTTCGTGGTGACCAGCAAGCGCGGGCGGCAACACAAGTCGATCTGGCCATTCGTGTGGCCCTTCGTCGCCCTGATCTTCCTGTCCGTGCTGGCTCTGGTCTGG
>JBFWSD010000405.1:0-6366 GCA_050248575.1 Gemmataceae bacterium | reverse complement strand
CGCCAAGGGCCCCGGGCAGAAGCTCTACGTGACTTACGACATTGCCCGCCAGTTCAAGGGCTACGGCGCCGAACACGGCGCGACCAGCTCCGATTTCGGCGACCGGATCATCCATCACATCAAGAATGGCTGAGCCCGCCGAAAGAGCGTAGCATGCCCGGCGCATGATGCTACAGCGCTGGCTGGTGCTTCAGAATGTCGGTGCGAATCGGCGCATTTTGACGAGCCGGGGGCGTAAGCCCCCGGAGGTGAGGGACGGCGCGCCAAACGCTGGGGTGCGAAGCGGGGCTTTTGGCGAGCCGGGGGCGTAAGCCCCGGCAGGTGAGGGACGGCGCTTTCCTCCCGACTCGCCAAACGCTGGGCGTTTTCACTTCCCTTGCAGGATCAAATTCTTGCCGTTGAAGGCGGCCCGGGTCGGGGCGTAGACAGCTTCCACTTCTTTCTGGCTCATCGGCTCGAGCGCCGGGCTGACCACGCCCTTGATCGTCAACGACCGCGGCGCCAGCGTGGCGGCCAGTTCGGGCAGGTCGTACACGGCCAGTGCGTTGGGCACCGCGTTGGAGAGATTGTTGTAGTTGAGGGGCGTGTTCACCACCGCTTCCCAGGAGGCCACCGGCCTCTCGAGCGTGACCTGGCCAATCCGCGGCTCGAACGCCGCCGCGTGCAGGGCCACCGGGGCCGAGGCGCCAACGCCGACGATCGCCAGCTTCCTCGCCTCCACTCCCTTCAACACCGACAGCACGTCGAAGGTCTTCTGCCCCAGCAGCGGGCGAGCCAGGTGCAGCGAGATGAACGTCTCTTTCCAGTCGTTGCCGAACAGGCCCGGTTTGGCGGGCAGCGTGCTCGGCGCCGTCTCGCCGGTGTTGCGCGGATCGATGGCCAGGACAACGTGCCCGTCCTTGACGAGCTTTTCGATCGGCCCGCCGGGGGCGGCGTCGCTCGACTTGCCCGCTTCGTGCAGATAGACGACCAGCGGCTTGTCGCCATCGACCTTGGCCGGTTCGAAGCGCAGAGCGGGCACCAGGATGCCGGGCTCGGTCTCGAAGAGCAGCTTGTGGACGACGTAGCCCTCGCGCTCGAGCTTGCCGCGCACTTGCGGTTTCACGGGCTTGATTTCCTCGGGGAGCGCGATCAGCTTGCGGACCTCGCCCAGCAGCACGTCGGGGGGGCGATTGGCCTTGGTCCGCAGTTTCTTCAGCTCGGCGGCCCGCTCGGCGCTGAGTTGAAAGACCGACTTGCCTTTCAGGTCTTCGATGACCTGGCCCGAGCGGGTGCAGAGCAGGTCGGCGTCCTTGGCCAGCTTGATCTCGGGTTCGGCGCGGGCCTCGTCCTTGTCGAGCAGCCAGCGCATCATCCAGCGGAGCATGGCCTCGCGCTGGCCCTTGGGGAAGCCGTGCTTGGTGGGCGTCTCGACCAGGTCGACGCGCTCGCTGTGGCCAAGCAGTCCATAGTTGAGCTTGGCCTCGCGGAAGGTGGTCCAGGTTCCCTGGATGTCGAAGAAGTCTTGCGAGGAGGCGCAGATCAGCGTAGGCCGCGGCGCACGCAGGTTCAGATAGTCCACGTGCTCCAGGCCGAAGGCTACCTGCCCGGTGATGTTCTGCTCGCCGTCTTGCGGGCCGATCGTCTCGAACAACCGTTCGAGCGAGGTCACGTAGCACGAAGGTGCCGCGCAGTAGATCCGCTCATCGAGGGCCATCAGGTACGAGGTCATGGTGCCGCCGCCCGAGCAGCCCGTGCAGCCGATCTTCTTGGCGTCGATCTCGGGTCGGCTCACCAGGTAATCGATGCTGCGGATGCCGTCCCAGATGCGATAACTGGCCGTGCCGCGCCCCACCAGCACGGCGCCCACGTGCGTCAAGGTGTGCTCGCTGGTGCTGCTCTTCACGCCCGGCTTGCCTTGCTCGTCAAGCAGTTGCGAGCGTTCCCCCTGCCCGATCGGGTCGTACGCGAGGGCCGCAATGCCGTTCTTCGCCAGCAGGATGCAGCCCAGCTGGATGTAAGACGCCGCCTTGCCGTTGGAGCTATGGCCGATCGGATTGAGCACGGCGGGAAACGGCCCTTTGCCCGCGGGCAGGTACAGCGTGGCCGTCACGTGGTGGTTGGGCCGGCTCTCGTAGATCAGTTTTTCGATGCGATAGCCGTCGCGCTCCTCCTTGCCGACCACTTGCGGCTTGAGGTCGGTCTTCTCCGGGAAGCCGCCGATGGCCTCGATGAACTTGGCCCGTAGTTCACGCTGCCGCTGCTGAAATTCCTCCGGCGTCTTGATGGCCGCGATGGCGGCGCGGCGGGCGTCGAACTGGTTCTTCGCCTGGCCGAGCAAGTAGCTGTGCGTCATCTTGCGCGGCGTGCCGCCGGCGTCTTTCTTGTCGAGGACATTCAGATCGTCCTGGGCCAGGGCCGGGGCGGCCAGCCCTACCAGCAGCATCGAAATTGGCAGCCAACGCATCACGCACCTCGCAATCGCAAAGGGAGCAGGCAACGGTTCACGGACAGACACACCAGACAAATACTTTCTCCTTGCCCGGCGCAGGATCTATGTAAACTCAACGAGAAGGGCCAACTGAGTGGTACCAAGAAGCCCGGCTTCTTGGATCGCTCGGCAGCGAGAAACTCGCGGAAAACGCCGAGAAGCCTCTATGTAAATCCAGCGGCGCCAGAGGGTTTCGTTCGTGGTTCGCGCACTCCTGGTCCGGCGTTCGAGTGACGGCATCTATGTAAGTCCAACGGAGACAAAGGTTTTCGTCATTCGTTTGCGCACTTTTTGGTCGGCGAGCGGGTCTCGTTTCCGTAAGTCATTAGGCGGCAATGCTCAAGGGAATCTCGACTAGGGCCTCCATTGCGCAAGGCAGGCTGGAAACCCGCCCCGTGCGCGTACTCGTAAAAAGGAGGAAGGGGTTTGCTCGGGGCAGGTTGTCGCCGCCATAATAACCGGGCTGGCCTCGCGTGCAAGGGACCGGCCCAATCACACCGCGGTTGTCAAAGCCAAGGGGGGAGCGATGCGTTTCATCGGCTGGCTGGTAGTTCTGCTCGGGATCGCGGGGAGCGTGGCCTACTTCCTGGGCTGGATCGACTTCGCCAAGAACCCGCAGGGGGTCAGCGTGGAGGTCGACAAGGACAAGTTCAAGCAAGACCTCAACAAGCTGGAAGAAGGGGCCAACAAGGTCGGCAAGAACGTCAGCGACGCCATCAAGGGCTCCAAGTCGGTGAGCGGCAAGCTGAGCCAGCTGGAAGAGAAGACACTGACCGTGGCCCCGGCGAGCGGCCCGGTGGTCAGCTTCCACATCCAGCCCGACACCAAGATCACCCGCGAAGGCAAAGCCATTCCGCTCGGCGAACTGAAGGAAGGGGAAGGCGTGAAGGTGACTTACAAGGAAGAGGGGGACAAGAACCTGGCGGTGACCGTGTCGGCAGACAGCCCGTGAGGCAGCGGGCAATCCTCAATCAAATAGAACACAGATCAACACGGATGCGAACAGATCGTGCCGCGGGCCGACCATCATCCATTGTTCCGCCCCGCTCCCGCCTCGAGGGGCAGGAAGATGCGGAACTGGCTGCCCTGCCCGACCTGGCTTTCCACTTCGAAGCGGCCGCCGTGGCCGGTGATGATGCCGTGGCTGATCGTCAGGCCCAGGCCGGTGCCCTCGCCCACCGGCTTCGACGTGTAGAACGGGTCGAAGATGCGCGAGAGCTCTTCGGGGTCGATGCCGACGCCGTTGTCGGAAACTTCCAGCATCACGTCGGTCTTCACCGGCTTGAGGGTGATGGTGATGATCCCCTTGTTGCCCGGGCGGGATTCGATGGCCTGGCTGGCGTTGATGAGCAGGTTGAGCAGCACCTGGCCGATCTGCGTGGGCACGCAGCGGACGCGCGGCACGTTCTCGTAGCGTTGCTCAAGCTGGATGTCGCGCTTGCGCAGGCGGCCCCGCACCATTTCGAGACTGGAATCGATCAGCTCGGGCAGGCTAACCTCCTCGAGCTGCGGGCGATCGGTGCGGGCCAGGCTGCGCAGCCCTTGCACGATCTTGGCCATCCGCTCCACGCCTTGCCGTGTGCGCGAGAGGATGCGCTCCAGGTTGTCGCGGATGTAGGCCAGGTCGATGCGCTCGGCGATTTCTTCCACCTGCCGGGCCACCTCGGCGTCGAGCTCGGCCAGCCGGGGCCGGACCTGTTCATAGAGGTTGATGAGCTCGCGCAGCCCGCTCATGTCGCGCTCCAGGACGACCAGGTTGTTGCCCACGTAGGCAAGCGGGTTGTTGATCTCGTGGGCCAGGCCGGCGGAGAGGAGGCCGATGGAGGCCAGCTTCTCGCTCTGCGTGAGCATGGCCCGCATGCGTTGCCGTTCGGTGATGTCTTCCGAGATGCCGAGCAGATACTTGGGCGCGCCGCGTTCGTCTAGAATGGGGATCTTTTTAGTACGAAACATGCGTCGGCCCATGGCAGTGACCACTTCCTCGACGGGCACTTCCACCAGCTCGCGGCGCTCGAGGACCTCGCGGTCCTGCTGCGAGAAGAGGGCCACCTCGTCGGGGCGGAAGAAGTCTTCGGGGCGCTTGCCGATCAGCTCGCCGCGGCGCAGCCCGAGCACTTCCTCGGCCAGCCGGTTGACGCGCTCGAAACGCAGGTGCACCGCGTCCTTCACAAACAACACGATGGGAATGTTCTCGATGATCGAGTCGAGAAAGGTGTTGATCTTCTTGATCTCGTCCTCGTTCTTCTTGCGCGTGGTGACGTCCCAGAAGATGCCCTGCGTGCCGATGACCTCGCCCTGCGCGTTCGACACCGGCGTCTTCATGACCTGGACGTAGAGAAGCTCGCCGGAGGGCAGCCGGTGCTCTTCGATGGCCTCGAAGGTCTTGCCCGTTTCCATGACCACGTGGTCGTCGCGCACGTACTTGGTGGCCAGCTCCTTGGGGAAGAGGTCGAAGTCGGTCTTGCCGATCAGCTCCTCGATGGGCATGCCCAGCGTGGCCGCGTAGCGCTGGTTGCCGAAGGTGATGCGGCCCAGGCGATCCTTGCGGAAGACGTTCTGGGGCAGGCTCTCGACCAGCGAGTGATAAAAGGCCTGCGAGTTGCGCAAGGCTTCTTCAACGCGGACGCGTTCGACGAACTGGCCGATCTGGCTGCCCAGCGCGGCCAGCATGCTGAGCAGCTCGGCGTCGGGTTCGCTGACCGACTTGCTGAAGAAATCGATGACGCCGAGCACTTCTTGCCCGGAGCGGATGGGAAAGGCACAGGCGCCGTGCAGGCCAAGGCGAACGGCCAGGCGGGCACGCAGAGAATCGATCGCACTGACATCGGCGTACCAGAGCGGGCCGCTGCCCGCCAGCACCTTGCCGGGCACGCCTTGCCCGGCGGCGATCAGGGCCTGCCGCGTCGTGAGCGCCAGCTCGCCGAAGCCGGCATCGGGCTGTTGCCATGTCTCCACGCAACGGAGTGCTTGTTCGCGGCGGTCGACGATCCACAAGGTGCCGAAGGCCCAGTCCATGCAAGTGCACAGGGCCGCGAGAATGCGCGGCGCGGCCGCTTCCAGCGTCGTGGTTTCGGCCAGGGCCCGGGTCACCTCGTACTGCGATTCGAGCCGCCGCTCGGCTTGCAGGCGATGGCTGATATCGCGCATGACGCTGATGACGAGGGACTGCCCGTCGAACGTGACCATCGAGCTATTGATGTCGACGGGGATGCGGCGGCCGTCGCTGGCGACGTGCCAGCCCGTGCATTCGAGGCGGCCCTTGCTGAGCTGCTCCGCGACCCGTTTTTCGAAGTCGCGTGCGAACTCGGGGGCATCGATGTCGCGCGTGTTGAGTTGCAGAAGCTCGGCGCGCGTGTAACCCAGCCGCCGGCAGGCCGCCGGGTTGGCATCGAGGATGCGGCCCTTGAGGTCGTGAACGAAGACGGCGTCGTCGATGCCTTCAAAGAGGGCCTCGGCGTGCCTGGCCCGCCGTTCCAGCTGAAGGGGGTCATCATGTTGCTCGGAGACCGGCATGCGGGTGGCTCCCTCGAGGAAGAAATCGCCCGCGGATCTACGCGGGCTGCGTGCGCGGGTGCGCGCGGATTCGTGCACCGCCAATGTAGATTGTAGCTCCAGAACTTTGAGGTGCACGGCGGGTCGGCGGATGCGCGCGGATTCGTGCAACGTCGGTAAACATGTTTATTTTTCGCGATAGGTCCGCGAAAATCCGCGCACGCAGTCCGGGTAGATCCGCGGGCGGTTAGTTACCTGGTTGCGGCTTCGCCGCGCTGCATAGCAAACAGTAAACTTCTGCGTTTGCTGCGCAGATTTTATCTCATGCGGCGGTCGTAAGTTGCGCCGTGTTGGCCTGGCGGGCGGCCAGGATGGCGGTGATCACGGCAGTCCCCTTGGCGGAG
>JBFWSD010000404.1:0-6373 GCA_050248575.1 Gemmataceae bacterium | reverse complement strand
GACCTGGTCGGATCTCGCCGGAATGGAAGTTGAGGGCGACAAGTACCAGGAGGGCAATCCAGAAGATCGCCCATGAGTGGGTGGCGTAGCCGACCAAGCCGGCGACGAGCACGTTGCCCGTGAAGTAAGCTTGGTTGAGTTTTTGCCGAGCGGCCAAGTGAGCCTCCTCCGTTCTGTGGTCTGATAGCTAACTTGAGTTCTTGTGTGGTAGCAGCGCCCCGATCTCGCCCCGGTGCTGCAGGCCGCAGTCACTGCAGCGCCGGCCTCTCGGCCAGGCGCTGCAATGACTGCTACAAGTGGGTGGATGTCAACGAACCAGTCAGCGCGACAGGCGGAAGGTCGCCTGCCGCAAGCTCGGAAAACGACGTGCCAGGGAGCGGATCGTTGCTGTGAGTCGCGTGTGAAACGCTTTGCCGTTGAGGGTTCTGGTGATAGCACGAGCCCTCCCGAGAGCGAGCCCGCGTGGCACCGTAACATCGATGTGAAACTGCTCGATCAACACCAATAGCCTCCTTTGAAGGTCGAGCCGCCAAACAGTGGCGGTCACTGCTTGTTCTTCTTGCTGGCCGAACGGGAGTGGGCCAACTGGTATTTGCGGGGCCTTTCGGGCATGGGCAGGCGTTCGGCGTCGCCGTACTCCCGCCAGTGCTCGAGGGACGGCAAGACGCTCGCCAGCGGCTGGCGCAGGTCAATCTCGGCGGCCCGTTGCCGTAGCTCACTGGCGACCTCAGACAAGCCTTCTTTGTCGTAGTCGGCCGCTTGCCGAAGCAAGGTAGCCTTTCGCTCGGCGCTGGCCGTGGCCATGTCGCTCTCGAAATCGAGGGCGACATGGGCGATGAACAATGCCTGCAGGCGCGCAGCGAGGGCGCGAAACAGCTGGAACATGCGAATCTCCTGTTGTTGAGTGGACTGGATGAGAGACGAACTAAGCGGCAACCGAGGCGCGAGAATTGTCGACAAGCTCACCGTGGAAGCGCCGCCAGTTCTGGTGAAACTCGCGGCGAAGCTGAGAGACCCGGCCGGGACTGATCCCGAAACGGCGGGCGAGCTTGCCCGTGCCTTCGCCCTTGAGCATGGCCTTGATCAGGCGGCGCTGGCGCTGGTCGAGGCTCCTCAGCCAGGCCGGGAAGTCGACGCGGAAACATGCCTGCTCGGGCACGGGAGAACGGGTGTTGTCACGCAAGGCTTCTTGCCATTCCGGCTCGTCGTAGTTGCCGTTGAGCTCGAGGCGTTCGAGCTGGAAGCCCCTACGCAGGCGTGCCGTGGGCGAGAGCACGTCCTTGCTGCTTTCCGCGCCCTGGACACGGCGACCACACTTGACATGGCGGATCGCAAGGTAGGCCAGGGAGGCCGGGAAGCGGCGGGCATCGCGTCCCCTGCTCCACAGACGAGAAAACCAGGCCCAGCAGACGGCAACGACATCGGCCACCGCATCGGCACGCGTGCTTGCGTCTCCAAGGAAATGGAAATGCCGTTCAGTGATGGCTTCGAGCATCGGCAGGATGGTCAGAAAGGCAGCCTGGCAGCGAGTACGGTGACGACGAGATACAGTCATCATGGGTTCCTCCACAAAAGGACCGTCCCCGGCGGGGACGGTCTTGTCGGAAAACAAAACCGCCCCCGCACCACGCGGAGGCTTGCATCAGCTCACGAGTTCAGGAACGAGCTGTCAGTTCCGTTGCGGATCGACGCCAAAGGGCGACGAATCTTCAATCAAACCGGCAAACGAAGCGCCACGCAGTCGGCCCGCCGGCGTCCAGTGCTGGAAGCGGACCCGACAGTACAGCTCCGGCTCCACCCAAGTCCCACGGTGCGGACAGGGGACTGCCGGTCGGCGGCGAACTCGACCAGCTAGCCGCGTCTTCAACTCCGCGCGGGCCGCATTGGTAAAGCCGCACGTCAATTCGGCCACGTAGCACAGCTTGCCGTCCTGGACGGTGGCGACGAACACACTGTCGAAGTCCGCCCCCCTCGGTGTGTAGCCGATAATCACGCAGGGGATGACCTGCTCTGGTTTGATCTTCCGCCAGCTCGCCGAGCGGCGCCCTGGCAGGTAGTGGCTGGCATGATGCTTGGCCATGATGCCTTCATGCCCTCGGGCCACCATCCGCTCGAAGAAGTCCTGGCCGGTGACATTGACTCCTTCAGAGAACTTGACGTTGGGTTCGTCCAGGTGCTGGTAGAGATCGACCAGCACGCCACGACGTCGGTAGAAGGGCTCTGCGAACAGTGCCCGGCCGTTGTGAAACAGGGCGTCGAACAGGATGTAGTGGACGGGAGCTTGGCGGCTGGCAAGTCGGATCTTCAAGGGATCGCTGAGCTGGTGCCGCTGCAGGAGAGCGTTGAAGTCGCAGCGGTCATGCCGCAGGACGACGATCTCCCCGTCGACGACAGTGCCGGGCGGGAAGCGACGCAGCCAGTCCAGCTCGGGATAGCGGTCACGATAATCGGCCAGCTCGCGCCCCCAGAGCTGGTAGCCGCCGTGGTCGTCCACGGCGGCCAGGGCGCGTACACCATCCCACTTGATCTCGAAGAGATACTCGCCCGAGTCAAAGGGCTCGGCGGGCGTTGCCAGCATGGGCGGAAACGGCACGTTCATCACAATGATCTCCTTTTCTTGAGCGGCGTCGGGTCGTGGGGCTCTTGGGAACAGGCAGTTGGAATGAAAGGGCCGCGACACTCTGCTTGAGTGCGTCGAGCAGCGGCAGCACGGCAACCGCTTCATCCGCCGGCGCCGGCAGCGGCCGACCGGCGACCTTGGCTTCGATGAGGTTTTGCAGTTCAGCGGCGCTCTCGTCGCGATAGTCAGACCAGTTCGGCGACATGCTGGCGGCATCGACAAGCAGACCAGCGAGTCGGCCCTCCTCCTCGGTGATGGCAGCTTCGTCAGTTTGCGGAGTTGGAGCGGCTCGCAACTCTTCTGGAAAGTGCAAGACGTGCATCACGAGCAGCGACTCCGTCGGCCGAACGAGCACAAGGAGTCGGCTACCATGTAGCGCGACACGTCCAAGCGCGCAGCGCGTGCGCTGGACCATGGCCTGGTTGAGGACCGCGTAGGGCCGTCGCGCGGCCGGGCCATCGGGCGCGAGATGGTAGGATCGACCGGCAAAGAGCCGCGCATCGACCTCGTCGGCGCTGATGAACTGCTGCAAGGACACCGCCTTGTCCTGGGCCGTTCGCAGTTGTTCGATCTCTTCCTCATCGATCACGACGTACTGGCCCGCAGCGTACTCGTAGCCAGAGACGATGGCGGCGCCGTCGACCTTGCCGTGCTGCGGGCAGTGCTTCTCGTACCGGATGCGTTGTCCGCAATCGGCATGAAGCTGGTTCAAGTGGATCGATGGCGCGCTGCGAGTGACGGAGTAAGCTTTGACGGGAACGGCGACGAGGCCAAACTGGAGCATGCCGGACCAAGTCGCACGGGTTGCAGACGGACTCGTTGCGATGGGTGACGTGGAGTTGGTCTGGGCCGAAGTTGGAGTCCCAAGCTTGTTCATCGAGTCTCCTGTGAATGAGAAGTCAGCGCACGCGCGTCGGCGTGCATCTGTGACGTAAGCGATCTCTTATGCACTAATTATGACCTCGACTAGCAGAATATTTAGCGCAGACGAGCGTTGCTCGCACGCACTGTTGTGCAGGACGGGACGGCCTCAGGAGAACGGATCGGCCTTGACCAGTGCGGCGTTGCAACCAAGAATCAGGTAGAGCTTGAGGCTTGCCGTCCCCGAGATGAACAAGTAAGCCGACGGGTCGGCGAGTCTGATCAGAGAGCCTTCCATGTCCCAATCCAGGCAATGCAGTCGACAATCAGAGAGAAAGTTGTGCTGGAGAAGATCGAAGACATCTACATTGTTGGCGTGAATGGTCAGCCGATCGAGATTGTGCTATCGCGCGACTAAGAACTGCTTGCGGAAGCCTCCACAGGCACGGAACCGCTTCCGCAACAGCAGCAGCCGCAAGTGCCGCAACCGCCACGGGGAGCGAAGCCGGCAGCAGCCGTGTTCAACTCCTCTTTTTCTGGCACCGCGATCCGAAGTATCGTGCGGGCGACGAACTCAAAAGTCAAAACCGACCTTGACGCAGATTCGCGAGGATACCAGAAGAATAGCTGACTTGATGTCGCAAGTGCGACTCGTGCGCGTTGGGCAACGGCGGCTAGGTGTTTCCTCGTAAGCTTCCGAGATGAGCGACTGACATGGAGCGTCTTCATTACTTGGTGCGGAGATTCCACCAGATCTTGCCTGAACCATCAATGGGCGGGCAGCCCAGGAATGTTCGTGAGCTGCACTGCTGGCTTCGGGACGATGTGGGCCCCGAGCTGGAATCCTGCGTGTTGCGTCCGCGCTTTCGGGAGCAGGCGCGCTGGCCGATCCAGACTTTGGCGGCGGGCGCTGGCACGGCGGAACGTGCCCTGGTGGACAGAGTCGACCGGGCGCTGACTGGCTATGCCCAGGCGCTGCAGACGATCATCGCTGAAGAAACCGTGCAACGCCGTTTGGAGAAGGTAGCTATTCAGGTGACGAACCGCGAAGAAGTCGTCATCTGCGGTGATTCGTCTCGAGTCTTGCACCGGGCACAATCGTCCCACCCACTCCTGTCAGTACTGGTTCCGCAACTGTCAGCGATTGCCGAGCGGTTCTGGCAGCAGCTTGTCTGTGTGAAGGATTACTTCGAGCCCACCGGTGGCTGGGGGGATTCTTGCCGTGGCAAGCGGCCGGGCGAGTTCGTTGTGGCCGTGAATCCTGAACTGCATCCGGGTGGAGATTTCGTGAGCCGCTGTCTGTGGCGACGTGTCGAGGTTCTTCGTCAGGTCCTTGAGGATTGCCGGGCTCGTTGCCGGGCGGCTGCCCACAGCGCAGGCACGAGCCAACGCGCCTGGAATGTGGCTGAGCAACAGCACCAAGAACTGGTGGAGGCCAGCGCGCGGTTATACACATCGTGTCTCTGCGGTACCCAACAACCGCTGCGCGATGCATGTGTACTGTTGACCCAGGTCCATGCCGCCCTGAATCCCAACGCGAATCTCGATTGGCTCGGTGTGCCCGCTGCCGCTGGCCAGCGCGGCAAGGTAGTCATGAAACGCAGGCTCTTGCACGATTGCCACGGCGAATTGTTTGAGCGCCTTGCGGGTTCCTTGAGTGTCCTTCGCGGTCTGTATACCCGGGTCGATGAGCAACAGACTGCACTGGACGAGGCTGTCGCCAGCGGCGGGCTCGTGGTTCTCCGCTCGCAACGTGCAGTTTACTGGGAGGCAGAACGTATCGACGTCAACTGGACAGCCCACCATGCGCTGTGGCGCTTCCTGTTGGCCCTGGTCGAAAAGGGCCAACATGCAGCGGCCGTGGAAGGACGCGATCTTCATGACGACACCGTGGGGACATCCACTCTGGCCACTACCTTCTACCGATTGAAGAAGCTTGTTCCGGCCACGCTGTGGCGAAGCATTCAGTCGAACAAGGACCCCAAGGGTTACCGTCTCACCCTCAACCGTGAGGACATCTTCCTCTTGTAGTCGAGTCTGCGGATCGGACCGTGGTCCTCACCGCTCCTCAAAAGGTCTACTGCCAACCTCTGATCCAGATAATCCAGATACGACTTGCGCTCCGTCCCTGCCTGACTCTTCCTTCCCGCCCATGTTGCGGGTCCCAAGTATTTCACCGAATTGCCGTCGCTGTGATCGCCCGGTGATAGTCGCCCACTATGCTGCTTGCTGCCCCACAAGGTGACCGGCTACGAGTGAGTGGGATGCGCCAGGTGTTGATCACAGCTCGGGAAGCAGCCCAGCGGTTGGGAATCGCCACGGCGACGCTCTACCACTGGTTGCAGCTTTCGAATGCAGGCGCGTTTGTCATCCGTGGCCAGCTGACGACGATCAACTATTTCCAGGGGGGCCGACGAGGGCAAGGGCGCATCCTGATTGACGAAACTGAACTGGAGAGGTTGAAAGAATGCATGCGCGTGGTTCACCGCGGTCCCGTGTCACGGCGGCCGCCAGCGCGTTCGGGAAACTACCCAGGCATCAACGTTCCCTTGGGCCGGCCTGATGCCTGAGAAGCATCGCAAAACTTTTTGGAGCAGAGCGATGGCCACTGACCAGGAAATGAACGACGGTCTCACCACCGACGACGTACGGGAGGGGGACCGACTGTGCTCGCGTATCGAGGCGCTACGTGGCGAAGGCAAGTCGATGGACGAGGTGGCCGGGGTGTTCAGCGCCGAGGGCTTCCTGCCGCGGCGCGTGACGCGTTTCAGTTGCGAATCGAGCTCAGCATGAGTGACTCTTGTCCGCCGGGAAACAGCTGCCGGCGTTCCGGATTGGTCGCAGCGCTCCACCAACTGGAGAAGCTCCGGTCGACGTCCTGGGGGCCGTTCG
>JBFWSD010000403.1:0-6374 GCA_050248575.1 Gemmataceae bacterium | reverse complement strand
AATTCTGCTTGCGCTTGAGCCTGTTCATTGCTGCCTCAATAGACGAAGGGCGCCGCCGGGCACCGAGCGCCCGACACGAATAAGGCACAACAAGTGAGTGGATGGAAGTCAGTCGAAGGGGAGTCCGGCAGGGAAAGGCAAGGCGGAAAAGGCAATGGACTTCAGGGACGATCCGTGCCCGGCGCCACACTGCATCTCCAGCGACAAACCTTTTTCAAAACGGTCCTGCAAGTTGGCGTCGTTGAACTGACCCATGTTCCCCCCAATCCCAGGAAACCTGGCTCTTAATTTCGACATCGTACTTTACGGTCTTGGCGTTCGCTACTAGTTAAAACCATGAGTTGCCATTTTAGTTGCTGACCGTTGAGGTCGAGAGAAAGCTCTCAACTCCCCGCAAGCCCGCTCGGAAGGACATGAAATGTGCCGAGCAGCGTGACCACGAGCGGCGACATCAAGCTGCCGAAACAAAGCCGACAGAACGACGCTAGGACCACGAAGGCGAAGCAAAGCCAACGGCACAAGACGAGCGTTCTCGACGCATCCGCCAGCGTGCTCGCCGTTGATCGAGACCGAATGCAAACCCCGATCAACGAACTCGATGCGCCAGGAGGTCCCGTCATTGGATGGGTCTTCATGACCGGCCCACTCGATTCGTAACACAACCTGATTCTATGCGGGATCGGCTCGGCGGCGCATATGCCTCTGCATAAGCCTGGCACGCAGCCGACCTGCACCCGCTATTTAAGGCGCTTTGCGCGCTTCGGTCCGCCACCCAGACGCAATGAATGATGATGGCTCCCCTGTCCCTGCGAGGGTCACGTCGTCACATTGAAGCCAGTTCGCCCCTCTTTTTGCACTAACACAGGAGGTTCCTTATGTTCCAGCTCTTCCACGCCCTCGCCGCGCGCCTCAAAGCGCTCTTCGTCGCCAACGTCGCCCTCGATTTCGAGTCCGAGTTCGCCGCCCGCCACGCCGATCGCAAGGCCGAATTGCTCCGCCAGGCCATGGACTTCGAGCAAGAGAACCTGCCCGAGGTCGCCGTCGAACTGCGGCAGCGAGCGGCCGATCTCGACATCCAGAAGCCGCTGGCCAGCGTGTTGCCGTCGATCGAGCACTGGCAGACCCACCCCGACGCCGAGCGGCCGGCACTTGCCAAACACGGCAACAAGGGCTTGTTGACCCACGCCACGAAGAGCAAGAAACGGAAGTAAGAGTGTTCTGCCTCGGTCGGAATTGGAAGAACGCTCCGCTCGGGTTAGCATAACCTCGACGGAGGTATCGTCATGAACAAGCCGCGTCGTCACGCGTTAGGCCGCCGGGCCCTCCAACCGGACGGCAGCCGCCGCAAGCTGACCGAGGCTGAAGCCACCAAGCTCGGCATTCCGCTGTCGACCTGGCGCACGGCACGCCAACTCGCAGATCCGGACGTGCGCAATTAACGCATCCGGCTCCTCAAGTCACCGGCTGGCTGCGGACGGTACACCGAGTGGACCACGATCGGAGGCGGGAGCGGAAACTGCTCCAGCATCCGAACATAATGGTCCCAGGAAAGGCGAGCCGCCCATGAACGGCGCGACAGCCATTTCCTCCAGAGCTTGCTGACTGCGTGGCGAAAGCACGCGAGAGCCCGAATGTTCCCGGTGATTCCGTAATACGCGTAATGTCCGCGAAGCTTCTGACTCAGGGTCCGGTGTTGTCCGTCCACGCCCGGGGCACCGTCGTGACGAGTATGCTGGAACGCCTCGTACAGCCAGAGCAGATCGATGTGGTGGTTCAAGGAAGTGAACCCCATCTGCGGACGTTGCCTGGAGGTACCTTCAAGGAGGTCCGATGCCCACGAAAAGCCATCCTGGCCAGATGCAAGATCTTGCCCACCCGTGCAGTGAACAACCCGGCAGAGAGCATCATCCACAAGCGGCGGAACTGCGGCCGGGACAGCCGATCCTTCTGGCAACTCAGGAAGCCTTGCAGATTCTTGGGACAAGGCATGCAGGAATAATGTGATCGCCCTCGCCCGGCAGAGGATCGAAGTCTGCACTACAGCAGATGCACTTTTCCATCGCGGAGTTCCTGCATCCGAGTTGCCCCGCTTGAAGGATACCAAACGCCAGGAAAAGGTTCGCCGGAGCGTCCTGTTCAGCCCGCCCTCGCGCCGCGACTTGCAATCACCCACCCGCCAGGTCTCTTACCAGTAGAATCGGCGGTCGGGACCTGTAGAATCGGCGGTCGTGTTGAACGAGAGAGTCTGAGAGTTCGCGACCCACGGACGGGGTCCCGAACGCAACAGGTGGGGTTGCATTCGATCCGGACGCGACTCTCTTCGAACCAGAGAACCTGGCCCGCGTTGAAATGCTGGGAAAAACGCGAAACGCCGAGAGGGCTGCTCTCGGCGTTCAGCGTTGACTCGCGGGTAGGCCACAACTCGTGACCGACCGTTCAGCGAGGGCGACGGGACTCGAACCGGCAACCGCGGATTCGACAGCGGACATGAGGACTGGGCGCTTGCCTCAGTTATTGGGCGCTTGGCTCAGTTACTGGGCACTTGGCTCAGGTAATCATCTCTTTCATCCGGATCATATTGCCGGCCACGACTGTAAACCTGAATTGGACTTGTGTCCGGACTCGTGATGCGTGGGGTGTCGATATCGTTCGGAGGAATTTTTCTCCTGAGACACTTGGCTCAGGTGTCAATCGGCCAGTTTTTTGCTTCCTGCACGACAACATACTGCGATTCACATCCTCATCTCGCTTGCTTCCCCATGCTGCCTATGTTGAGAATCCCGGCTCAGGGTGCGGATGAGGCTGTTGTCCCTTTGATCGCATCCGCCAGGTCACGGCTCCTCATATTCGGCGGCGTGAGCCCAGCCCGCCGAATGAGTCCAGCTTGACATTTTTTCGATTCTGGAACAAGTGCGCTACTGATTACCCATGGTTACAGCCTTCGCACGTTACCTTCCCTGGTCCATCGAGCCGAAAACTGTATCCGGGTCGGCCGCAGGCTGGGCAGGCCGCAGCTTCCACTGAATCCGTGAGCGGGTCCCAGACGAGTTCGAGAGGCGCCGTGCGCTTGGTGTCTGCGATCCGCGTCGTGAGCAACAGCTTGGGTTGCTGGATGTGCAGCGACTGACCGAGACGTAGACGGACACGAAGTTGGTTCTTTTGCCGCAGCTCGGCGATGCGGACCTGTTCCTCACGATCGATGGCTTGTCGGCGTGCGGCCAGGCGTTCGTCTGCCTCCGCTGTCTGCCGGCCTCGTCTTGGCGATTCGAGCTCCTGTCGGAGGTCGGCATAGTAGCGGCGCATGCGGGCGACTTGGCGCTCGCCGCGTTCGCGCAGCTCGCGATCTCGCGTACTGGCCAGGGCGGCGACCGAACGCACCACCTGCTCGCGCGCCGCCAGGTAGACGTCGGCCAAGCCGGCCCGCCGTGCTTCCGGCAAGGGCTGCGAAGGTCTCTCGCTCAGCCGGGCCGGTTCCAGGAGCTTGTCAAGGTGCCGCACTTCACGAAGGTAGTGTGCATCGATGGCCACCGGCAAGATCGCATGCTCCTTCTGGTCGCTGCTGAACTCGGCCTGGAACCAGAACACCATCTGCGGGAAAAGAAGGGCGCGAATCCGATCGAGCTGAAGAGTCAACGGCGGAGCGAGTTTGAGCGCCCGGAGGACGCGGCCGGCAAGGTCGTGTGGCGCCAGGTTGAGGCCGACCAGATAGAAGCGCCCCACCCGTCCCCGCCGCTGGGCGTCCGACACGAAGGCATCGACCAGCGGCGTGCCAAAACTGGCTAGCTGGGCTCCGGGATGCTCAGGGAGGGCTTCGGGATCGAAGGTCAAGCGGAGGACTCCGCTTGCCGTCTCGAATAGGGTCCCGTCGTTCGCGGCGGGGATGAGAACGTCGTAGACCTGCGACTCAACCTCGTCCCAATCCCCGCCGATCGTCTCGACATAGTGCCGGAGGAAACTCTCAAGGGGCGTGGGGCTCCGATCCGGATCGTTTGCCAGTGCTGAGGCCATGGATCCTCCCGAGTCAAACGTTGGGGGCAAAGCGATCGCCGAAGATCTTGTCGTCGTGGCTGCGCTGCTGCAAGTAGGCTTCCTTGGCGGCCAGGAGGCGGTTGCCCAGTTCTTCCATGCGGCGCTGGAAGTCGTCGCTGCCGCTCGAGTCGGCCCAGAGATCGGCAATGAGATCGGGGAACTCGCGCTCGTCGTCGAGGTTGCCGAGGATCATGTCGATCTCGCCGATAACCAGTTCAAAGAGGTTGAGCTTCGCTTGGAGCAGATGCAGGATGGAGGCCTCGATGGTCCCGGCGGCCACCAAATTGAACACGTGCACGTCCCGGATCTGGCCGATGCGGCTGAGGCGGCCGACCCGCTGTTCGATGCGCATGGGATTCCAGGGGAGGTCAAAGTTGCAAACGGCATGGGCAAACTGAAGATTTCGCCCCTCGCTGCCCGCCTCCGTGCAGAGCAAGAGCCGGGCCGGCCCCTGGAAGCGACGGATGGCTTCCTCCTTGGCGAGCCGGGACAGGCTGCCGTGGAAGATGGCGACATCCAGGCCCGCCGCCGACAGTCGATGTTCCAGCATGTCCTGGGTGGCGCGGAATTGCGTGAAGATCACCATCTTGTCATTAAAGTCCCGGATCAGTTCGAGCAGACGGTCCAACTTGGAGGAATCGGCGAGTTCGCCAGCCTGGAAGGCGAGGCCGGTCAAGGAGTCGCCGTCGGCAGCTGGCAGCTTGTCATTCTGCAAGAGAGTCTTGAGAATGCCGGCGGCAGCCTGGCTGGAACTGCCGAGCGCCATTTGCAAGGACATGAGGGCCATGCGGCTGATCGTCCCGCGCCCTTCGCCCTGCCGAAGCCGATGTCGGACGAAGCCAGCCACGTCCTCGTACAGTGTTTGCTCAGCCGCCGAGGGCGCCAGGCACTCGGTTGTTGCCCATCGCCGGGTGAATTGCAGGCCCACTGTGCTGCGGCGATTGCGGACCATGACCTCGGCGAGCAAGCCGTGCAACTCATCGATGTTCTTGGGCGCTAGCTTGTCGTTGCGATCCACGAATTGTCGAGTGAACTGCCGCGCGGTGCGGAGGAGCCCGGGCTCCAGAAGGGTCACCAGGTTGTAGAGTTCCTCCAAGTTGTTCTGAACCGGCGTGGCGGTCAGCAGCAGGATGAACTGCTTTTGCAGTTCGCTGGCGAACTTCCAGAGCTGGGTAGTGCGGTTGCGCAGGTGGTGAGCCTCGTCCACAATGACCAGATCCCACTTGCGGGCCAGGATGGCAGACCGGTGCGGCTCGCGCTTGGCGGTGTGGGTGGAGGCGATCACCAGGTCGAATTGGTTCCAAGCTTCGGCGCCGGCCGCGCGAAAGGCTGGAGCGTCGTGGCTGATGAGATCAAGACTGAATTTCCGCCGCATCTCGCCTTGCCATTGCTCGATCAGGGAAGGAGGCACGAGGACGAGGGCGGAACGGATGATGCCGCGCATCTTAAGCTCGGCGAAGACGAGGCCTGCTTCGATGGTCTTGCCAAGACCCACCTCATCGCAAAGAAGGGCCCGGCCACGGAAACGGCGCAGCACGGTGCCTGCCGTCTGCATCTGGTGCTCGAGCAACTCCATGTCACGCACGAGCGGCAGGCAAATCAGGCGGTCGAATCCGGCATGATTTCGCAGCCTCGCCGCTTGCCGCGCCAACTGAAATTCGGGCAGTGAGGCCAACGGCGGCGACAGCCGCAATTCTTCCAGATCGCTCGGCTCTACCCCGATCACCATCCCCTGTTCGGTGACAATTTCGGGGTCGTTGACAAAGACGCGGGACGGCTCCACGACCAGTCGATAACGACCCTCCTCCTGGAACTCGAGCCAGAGCGTGTGTCGATTGGATTCGGGTGTTGCTGGGATGGCCAGCGTCTGTCCGCCCCTCACCTCGATCTCGTCGCCATCGGCTCCTTCCACGCTATCGACCACCTCACCGAACTCACGAAGCGTCGCTGGCAGCGCGTACTCCCCGTCTTGCAGCCGCGTCAGCTCGAAACGATCACCCGATTGAAGTGAGGAAATGCTCGAGGAGATGAGATTGCCTTCCGTGGCCATGGGACCTTCCCTCCGTGTCTCGAACATTCTACTGGAAGGCACTCGCATACGACGACGGTTCTTGAAGCCGGCAGGGACTTGGCACAAGGAAGGCGTTGGTTGGCGTCTCCATGCGGGCCATCAACGGCCCAATGGCCGCCTATCCGAGTGGCTGGTATTATACGCTGGAAAGCAGTCCAGGCGATCGCAGCCCGGGGGAAATCGGGGAAATTTTCTGGACACGCCTGACTGAAGTCGGAGACGCCTTGGTGTAGCAAAATGTAGTTAATTGCACCGAATCCCCATGAATTCCACG
>JBFWSD010000402.1:0-6383 GCA_050248575.1 Gemmataceae bacterium | reverse complement strand
CTGCGTTGCCCCTGGCGGCCCCAGTACTGGCGGATCGTGAAATACACGCTGATGGGGGCGTCGGCAAACTGCCCGGTGCGGATCTGGTAGGCGTTGGTGCGCGTCTCGATGCACAGGCGGCATTGCAGCCGGCAATCCTCATCCAGCGTCAGCATGAGGGCAGGCTCGTAGTTGATGACCCGGCTGCCGGGCAGCTTGAGCAGGCTTTCCAGCGTGGTGTTCAGCCCGAGCGCCTCGGCCACCACCTCGTCGTGGTTGCCCTTGTACATGAAGTCGAACGAGAACAGGACATCCAGCGCCTCGCAATCGAGCGCGTTGAAGTCGAGGTGATAAGGGGCCAGTTCCAGCACCCGATCATGAAACGTGTCGGCGTCTTCCACCAGCGGCGGGCTCACGTAGCCCGAGCAGATGCGCCGATTCTCCAGCGTCACCCAGCGATAACTCCCCTTCTCGCGATCCTCCTCCAGGCAGAACTCGCCGTTCTCGCGGCAATCGAAATCGGTCAGGCTCGGATAGGTCTTCTGGATGCTGTCGAAAAAGTGCAGTACGGTCTCACGTCCGGCAGGCAGCTCCATTTTGGTGTTCAGATATACGAAGATCCCGAAGTCATCCGCCAGTGAGGCATAGGGATTCATTCTCGGCACCTCTACGAAAGGAGAGAGGGCAGGGACGTCGCGACTGGAGAAACGAATGTCACACATCTATTCTTTGGCTTTTGGCCGGCGAATGCAAGCCCCGTTGGGCAAATCGGTTTGGCGTCGGGCAGCTGCGCACGGATTTCTCCTGGAATCCGCGCCCGCATGGTCACGCAGCACTGCGAAAGGTGCACGACAAGTCGTTTACCGCTGATTATCATTGGACCTGGCGGGCCGTCGGTCTCGTTTTCAGGAGAATCTCATGGTCACACGCATCGGTTGCTGTCTGCTTCTGCTGACCTCTCTCATGGCCCTGGCGGACGAGCCGGGCCAGCCGCCCGAGGGCTTCGTGGCCATCTTCAATGGCCGCGATCTCACCGGCTGGAAAGGGGATCCCAACGACTGGAAAGTCGAGGCGGGCAGCCTCACCGGCACCGCCGACGGCAAGCTCAAGCACAATCGCTTCATCGTCTGGCAAGACGGCAAACCGAAGAACTTCGAGCTGCGCGTGAAGGTCAAGGTCAGCCCGGGCGGCAACAGCGGCTTGCAGTACCGCAGCACCGAGCGGCCCGATCTCGGCGCGTGGGTCGTGGTCGGTTACCAGTGCGACGTGGTCTCCAATCGCGCCGACTACAACGGCATGCTTTACGAGGAGCGCGGCCGCCGCATCCTGGCCCATGCCGGCGAGAAAGTGATCATCGACAAGGACGGGCAGCCGTGGGTGATCGAACAGCTGCCCCTCAAGGAGTTCAAGCCGGGCGCGTGGCACGACTACCGCGTCCTCGTCGAGGGCAACCATCACCGCCACTGGATCGATGGCCATCAGACCGTGGATGTGGTCGACCTCGATGCCAGGAACCGCAAGCTCGAAGGAGTGCTCGGCTTTCAAGTACACGTTGGACCGGCGATGACGATCCAGTACCGCGACATTTTCTTGAAGAAGCTGCCCGACGACTTGCCGCTCCTGTCGCCGGAGATTCCCGAGTCGGCCCGCAAGGTGGTGCCGCAGGGCAAGGACAAGCCGCGGCAGCCCGACGCCAAGTAGGACAGACAAGCGGGACACGTACTTTCGCGCTGCCCGGTGCAGAATGAATGGAAAGCGCGCCGCTGCGGCGAGCGCAGGTTGGTGGGGTGATGAACGGGTCTCACTCCACGGTGCATCACTCCCACGCTGCCGAATCCGTGTCGGCAACAAAAGTCATATGGGAGTCAGCATTTAGGGCATGAGCACGCGGGTGACGGCCTGGGGGCTTGCACACTCGCAGCTCGGCGACTTTCGCCTTAAGTCATAAAGCTGCAATGACATGAGGCGAATAGCACAACAGGCTTCATTGTGCAAGCGAAGTGTGCAAGCAGGTGTTTACGAGACAGACACACCAGACACGTTTTTGTCGAGCGCCCGGCGCAGAATAAAGGTGTAAAGGCCGATGAGATCTCGGGCACGCCACGGGTGCACGACTTCAAGGCCGTCGATATATGTCCAATATTAAAAACAACTTACTTCGTTCGTTTGCGCACTTTTTTGGTTCGGCGCCATGGGCGATCGCGCATGACCCATGCTGGAAAGGACTTGTGGTTTCCGTACAACCCCCTCCATTGCGCAAACGAGCCCGTGACGAAGGTAATGTCCAGACCTTTTTGACAATGCCCGTTGCAGCCAGTAAGCTCGAACGCTCGAACAGTTTCCGCTCTCGTTGAGGAGTCGCCATGTCGCTCCGCGTTGTCTGTCCCAAGTGTAAAAGAAGAAGCGACGTTCCCGATAGCCAGGCGGGCAAGGCGCTTCGTTGCCCGGCATGTCAGCAGCTGTTCCTGGTGCCGGCGCCGCAGGTGACGCCAGTGGCCCAGCCGGTGAAGAGTGCCGGGCCGGTGGAAATCGCCCTGCCGGTCGATGAGCTGCCGTTGGTGGACCTGATCGAAGACGCGCCGGTGAAGCCCGTATCCGCCGCGCGTGGGTCAGCAGGACCGGCCGCCGCAGCCCCGCGCCGGGCAGGTCGAGAGCCCTTCAACTTCAGGGTTCGCGTCACCGGTGATTCCAAGGGGGCGCTCAACGGCTCCGGGCAAGCCACCTGGAGCGACTCCGGCCTCAGGCTGTCGGCAGGCGATTCGGCCCCCGTGCTCTTGCCGATCGGTATTCAGGCAGCGTGGCTGGGTGGCAACAAACTCAAACTCACTCAAGACAGCCGACAGCTCTACCTGAGCGTCACCTCGCTGTCGCATTATCAGCAACGCTTGAGCCGCGATCTTGCCGATTGTCTGAGCGGCATGAAGCCGCCCGACCTGGTCGAGCGCGATTACCGAATACCAACGTACATGCACGCGCTGGCGGCCGCCCCGCTGGGGGTTGCCCTGCTCGGGCTGAACCTGGTCTGGCTGGTAGTGGCGCTCGGGCTCGTCGCGGCCTGCTTCTTCGTGGCGCGGCGGGAATACTGGGAGCAGCCCTTCCGTTTGCGCGTGGCCGGCAGCCTGGTCGCAGGTGGCTATTTGCTGCTCGTGCTTGCACTCATCATGTCGCCCGCCTCCGAGTCGTCGGCGGACGACAGCGGCGCGGCGGTGGTCGACAACACCGACAGGACCAGGCCGAAGCAGGACAAGCCGCCCGCCAATGACGACGATGACGATCAGCGCGAACTGCAAATCGAGAGGCCGCGACGCCGTCAGTATCGCGTGATCCGCGAGTTCGCCAGGCCCACGCCGCGCATCTCGAACCAGCTGCTGGCGCAGACCATCGCCCCCGATTCGGGCTCTGCCTGGGTATCGCGCCTCGATCAGAAACTGGAACGGATCACCGTGCCCGATTTCAAGACTTCGGGGGTCTACGCGGTGCCGAAGTGGACCTATGGGATGGCCCTCGACGGCCGCGGCATCCTCTACACTGCCGCGCAGCGGGCCCCGGGCAAGGCCAGCGACGGACCGAAATTGCTCGGCCTTGCCGACATTGACATCTACGACACCAACAAGATCACGGGCGACACGTTGCAGCCCGTCAACTCGCTCACGGTGGGCGGCGTCCTCGTCGAACTCTGCTTGTCGCCCGACGACGCGTATCTCTACTACCTCGACTCACACAATCGCAAGATTGGCCGCGTCGATCTGGCGCGGCAGAAGATCGACCGCGAAAGCCCCGAACTGATCCGCGATACGCGGGCCATGTGCCTGTCGGCCGACGGCAAGAAGCTCTACACCTGCAGCGAAGACGAGAACACGGTACAGGTGCTCGACCCGGCCACGCTCAAGGTGGAAAAGTCCATCAAGCTGAAGGAAGGCGGCCCGAAGAACTTGCAGGCAACCAACACGGGCCATGTCTTTCTCAACGGGGGCCGGGGCATCAATGGCCGCATCTACCTGCTGGACGCCACGCGCGATTACGGGGATGCGCCCGCGCCGGTGATGGAGTGGGCCAAGGTGTATTCGACCAACGCGGTGGCCCTGTCGCACGACCAGCGGACCCTGTTCGCGTCGTGCTTTCACCTGTCGCCAGGAAGCGTGGAAGGGTTTCACGTGCAGAAACAGCCGCATTTCCACGAGGGCATCAGCGTGGGGCGCGTGAGCGTGGAGGCAAACTTCGCCACGCGCGGCATGATGGCCGTCAGCCGCAACGGCGCGTTCTTGATCGTGGATCGGGGCGCCATCATCTGGCTCGACCGCTAGCGCCGCGCGAGCTGGCTATCGGGCAGTTCCGCCTCGGGAGGCAAAGGGGGACTGGTAACGCGATTTGTGCCCGAGCCGGGCCGGCTGTGCCGCGCCTTGCCCGACCCGGGCTGCTCGCCAAAGGGCCGCAACGTCACGGTCAAGTTGCCTTCGGCCAGTGCCCTCGTCAAGTCCATGACTTCCTCGGGACTGACCTCGACCGTGATGGCAACCCCCGTCTCGGTGGTGCGTGCGGGGGCGATGACCACGGTGTTCTCGGCCACATAATTGACCTCGAGCTGCCCTTCCGAGCTGCGCACCTGCAAAACGTCGACGCGCGCTCCCGGCAAGGCCAGCGCGGCCAGCGAATCGGCGCTGGTGGGAATGGCAAAGGCACGCTTGCCCGGTGAGAGCTTGACGTCGAGCGCCGTGTGATTGCGGTCGAGCAGGTCGTCCCAGGTGAGCACTTGCCCTTGCGCCAGCGGGCGCACCAGCGGGCGATTCTTCACGTCTTCCAGCCGGGCCAGCGGTATGAAGCGTGCAGGAGCCTGAGTGAGAGACAGCTTGCGTGTTTCGAAGAGGACCTCCGGTTGCCCCACTTGCGTCCAGCGCGGCAGGTCGGCACGCGCCACGATGACCGTGATCGTGTCGCAACGGCTCGCGGTCAACATGTTGTTGAGATAGCCCATGCTCAAGGCACACATGCTGGCGACACTGACAATCATCAGAGACTTGGCAAACATCTTGGCAGCTCCCTCGAACGGTGCGATATGCTCGGCGGGGCGCGCAGACATGTTGCGCTCGGACCCCTGCGCCGAGGAGCGTGTTGGACGGGAACGACGACATTGCCGTTGCGAGTCAGCGAAATCGTCTATGGCACCATACGCTAGAAGCTTGACAACGTCAAAGAAAAAGTGCGTGCAGGAAAAAGTGACTGGACTTGCCCTACTTGGCCTTCTCGAAGCCGGCCTCGACCAGCTCCTGAAAACCCTGACTGAGGGAACGGGCGTCGTAGCCCTTCTTCTTGAGAATCTCGGCGGCGCGCTGGGAACGAATGCCGGAGCGGCAATGGCAATAGATGATCTTGTCCTTGGGCAGCCCGTCGCTTCCCTTGCCCGCGTTCAGCAAGCTGAGAGGAACCAGCTTCGCCAGGACGAGATGGCCCGCGTTCCATTCGCCCTGTTCGCGCACGTCGAGCAGGATGGCCTTCTTCTCTGCCAGCTCCTTCTTGACGGCGGCCAGCGCATTGGCGTCTTCACCATGGGCCGAGACAGAGATTGCCAGTAGGCAGCACGCCAGCATCCCGCGAAACATGGCCATCTCCTGTCGAATCGACAAAGGAAGGGGAATGAGTTTTGGGTGGCGCACTCCGAAGAATGTGCCACCCATGTTGCTCTTTGGACGATTTGTGGCTGAGAATCATTCACTCAGCTGGTGACCGCGGGCTCTTTCTTGGGACTTCTGGATGCTTCACTCGAGCCGAACAAAGCCTTGCCCAGGTAGGGCAGCCCGGGCAGCCACCCGATCAGGGCGAGCGGGGCCATCAGCTTGAGCGACCGGGTCAGCCGATGGAACATCGGCATGCCGCTCAACGTTTCCCCCTTGTGGGTGGTGAGGTGAACGCCATTGTGTTCCTCGGCGGCGTCAGCGCGGGCGGATGCTTCGGTGAAGGTCCCTTGCTGCCAGACATCGAAGGTCTGCACGAGGGCGGCGGCCCGCACTTCGTGGCGGTCGCGGCCGTTGTAGACCAGCTGGAACTCTTCCTTGCCGCGGAACAGCCGGCGGAACAGCTTGTGTACAGCTTCTTGCGGCACGAACGACATCACCGCAGTCATCATGATGAGGCTGAAGGTGTTCAGCCCCATGCACAGGGCAATGCCGGTATGCAGGGCAACCGCCGCACAGAGGTAGATCCAGCGCATCCTCGGCAGCCAGATCAGGAACGGGAAGGAGATTTCGAACACCAGCGTGAAGATGACGCCCCCCGTCATCATCAGTTCCCAGATGAACCGGTTGTGCACCAGCACTTCGAGGAAGGCCAGGAAGGGCGTGAAGTTGACCGGGCTGAACTCGGGATTGGCCAGCGTGGGCCAGATGGCCGTGCCAGTCCACCAGGTCTGC
>JBFWSD010000401.1:0-6392 GCA_050248575.1 Gemmataceae bacterium | reverse complement strand
CTGTGTCGCAGAAACTGGTCCGACATCAACAGGAAGACCCCCCCGCTCTCGAGAACATCCGTGCGGATGTCTGGCCGGGGCTGCCCGAGCTGCTAGCCCGCATGCTGGCCAAGCGGCCCAAGGACCGTTACCAGACGCCTGCCGAACTCATCGCCGACCTGGATCGACTGGCAAACGGGGACTTCCCCGCCGCGGAAATGCCCGCGGTGAGCCGGGCCGATCCAGCCGCCGCTCAGCTGCGCCGCGCTGCCCTGGCCGGTGTGCTGGCCCTCCTTGCAATCGGCGTCACAGCCCTGGTCTGGCCTGATGACGAACCGAAGGCCGAACCCGACAAGCCGGTCGCGATCGCGCCGCTGCCGAAGGCCGTTGAGAAAACGAAGGAAAAGGAGAAGTCCCCGCCGCTGGCACTGGTCGATCCACTTTTGCCTGCCGAGAAGGTGGCGCTGGTGCAGGGCAAACTCAAGGCGCCGCCGCCCGGGCTGCAGGCGGTCGTCGGCGATACGCGCACCGGACACGAGTCGCCCGCCATGGATTTCAGCCCCGATGGCCGCTCGGTGGCGGCCGGCCGCAAGGACGGCACCGTCGTTGTCTGGGACCTCGAGGAAGCAGGGGCACAGACCGTGGTCGGCCTGCATGACCGTCCCGTCACGGCCCTCGCCTATCGCTGGGATGGCCTCCTTGCATCAGCGGGCGAGGACGGCCAGGTCAAGCTGTGGAACCCGAAAACCGGTCAAGCAGCGGGCAAGCCCCTGAACCACAAGGTCCCGATCACGCGCCTCGCCTTCAGCTTCGACGGCAGGCTGCTGGCCAGCGGTTGCAACGACGGCCACGTCCACATCTGGCAAGTCCCCGGCGGCGGGCTACTGCATTCCTTCAAAGATCACAACGCCTTGATCTCGGCGCTTTCCTTTTCCAGCGACGGAGAGCGGCTCGCCGCTGCTGGCTGGGATGGGACTACCGCCGTCCACTGGTTCGATACCAAGCGCCCCGTCCGCACCACGAACCTGCCGGCACACCGGCTCAGCGTGTGCGAATTCGCCCCCTCCGGCTTGACCCTGTTTGTGGGCGGGAGCGACGGCAAGACATCAATCCTCGAGGCCTGGGACGCAGCCAAGCGGAAGAAGCCACAGCCGCTGGCTGGCTGGCCGGGCGCACTCGTGCATCTCGCCGTGCGGCGTGACGGCAAGCTACTGGCACTGAGCACCATTCAGGGTTTCACGGGCCACGTCAGCTTGCGCGATCCGACGGATGGCAAGGAAAGACGCAACCTGGCCTTCGGCTGCCGCGTTTTTCAGGTGTGTTTCAGCCCGCAAGGAGACCGGCTGGCCATCAATCATGGCAACGGCCTCGTCAGCATCGTCAAGCTTCCGTGAGCCAGTAGACGCGCCCGCGGAGAAACTGTTCTCCGCGGGCGCGGCTTTCGATCGGCCATGCACCTGGTCATGGGCTGGTCGCGCCGGGGCTGGGCAGCAATTCCGGCGGGCAGTAGTCCTGATTCATGGCGGCAGGCGAAGACTGGAAAAACTCGAGGATACTCTGCTCGAGGGCGCGGGCGGCCGCTTCCTGCTGCTTGAGGATCTCGGCTTGTTGCTTTAGGAGAACATCGCGGGCAGCTTGTTGCTCGCGCAGATACTGGTCGTAGTAGGCCTGTTCCTGGGGGGTGAGTTTCTGGCCCGCGGCGGCTTTGCGGCGGGTCTCGGCCTGGAAGTAGGCGAGTTGAGCGGCGGCCTGCTCGGCGGCGGCCTTCTCAATCGCCTTCTGCGCCTTCTTGGCGTTTTGCTGCGCTTTCTTGGCGGCCTGCGCTTCCTGGAACTCCTCGGTGGCGCGTTCGGCTTTCTTGGCGGCCTTCTTGGCCTGATCGGCAAGGTACTCGTTATAGTAGGCCTTTTCCTCGGCCGTGAGCGGCAGCCCCGCGTCCCCCTTGCGCTCTACTTCGTCTTCCCATTCGCGGCGTGAGACGCGTTCTGCCTTCTTTGCGGCCTTGGCAGCCTCCTCGGCAGCGATCCGCTGCTGCTCGGCGATCAGATAGTTGTAGAAGTTGATCAGGTCTTGCCGCTTCTTCTCCTGCTCCGCCAGGTAGGTCTTGTACCAGGTCTCTTCGATCGTGTTGAGCGGCTCGCCCGAGGCCACCTTGCTCAGCACGCTGTTTTGCAGCCTGGACAGGTAGTTATTGTAGTCGGTCAACGACAGCTTCTTGAGCAGTTCGACCGTGTCGGGAGTGAGGTAATAGCCGTCAGGACGGCTGGCCATTTCCATGATCAGCTTGACGAGATCGATGCGCGGGTAGCTGTCCCGGGCGCTGAGCGATGACGGGCAGCCACACCGGCAAAACGGACCGCAACCGCCGCACTTCGGCTGATTCGGATCCACCTCGACCACGCCGTCGGCATCGGCCGAACACGGTACGCCGAGCACCGCCTGCGGGTCGTTGCGATAGGCCCAGCCGCTCGCCACGTCTGACTCTTCGTAGGCAAGCATCGCCACGTGCCCATCCGCATACAGTGTGGGCACTCCCGCCGGATGCGGGCCTCCCAGAAACGTGTTATCTCCCGTGCTGTCGTCGTCCGACTTGAGGGCCGACGTGTTCCAGCGGCGATTCTGCTTGTGTGACCAGCCCAGATCCGTGCTGTCACCCTCGACATAGGTCGCGGGGCTCATCCACACGTGTGAGAGGAGATAGGTATGGCTAGTGCCGTTCTCGATCCGGTCGATGCTGACCGGGCTGGCCGCATCAAGGATCGTCGGCCCGCGCGACTGGCTCGCGGAAGAAGACGCGTAGCCGTAGTCGCGCTTGCCGGGCGCCTGCGCTACCCCGCGACGGCTCGGGCACAAGAACACGGGGATTGCCTGCTCGTCGCCGGCTTGCGCCTGCTCCACGAAAGGCAACAACGCCTTGTAGAGGCTGGGACTGGTCGACGGCGCCTCGGTCGCAAAGCAGCGGCCCTGGTTCTCCGCGTGCAGATGAAAGGCCATCCCCAGCTGGCGGAGGTGATTCTGACAGCGGGCCCGCGAACCTGCTTCGCGCGCCTTTTGCACTGCGGGCAAGAGCAGCCCCACCAGCACCCCGATGATGCCAATAACCACAATCAGTTCGATCAGCGAGAAGGCTCGGCGGGAACGGCTCATGTGCGGGCTCCTTGATTCAGTGCTTCTTTCGCGCGAACACCAGGGCGACGTAGTAGACCGCGCGCGGTTCACCGTCGTTGACTTGCTGGTCGATTACCACGCCGACGCCCACGTCTTCGTGATAAATGCTGAGGATCTCGGCCAGCGGCTCGTTGACCTTGAGCCACTTCTCGAAGGCCTGCTCGATGGTGATGCCCTGGATGACATCGGCAACCATTCCGTACTTTTCCCAGGTGTAGTCGGCCTGGGTGGCGAGCTCCTCCTGAAAAGCCGCCGGGAATGGGAACTCGAGGCGGCCTTGCTCCTTCATGTGCTGAGCGTGCGCGCGGGCGACACGGGTTAACCCCTGATGCAGCTTCAGCCGCGGAAGCTTGTCCAGAACCCGGACGTCATTCACCAGGTCCACGATGCGCTGCTCTTCTTGAGTCAGATCCGGCCCGCTCCAGCTTAGAACACTCCACGCCGCGCCGGCGCAGAAAACCCCCATCACCACTCCACCTACTATCAAAAACCAGCGTTTGCGCAACTTCATCGGTGGTCACCAACAGGCTGCTTTTCATCGCCTCACTGGATAGAAGGAATTGCCTCGTTCCGGAGTGACAGGCGGCTGCACTTTTTCCAAAAAGAAAAATCTGCCCCGGGGAAGCCCTCCATCGTGGTGAGATCTGGACGGCGACGAGTCCCGCCAGCAAACACCCGTCATCGTCGCTAGCCGACGATTTGCGCGGTGTCGGCGCCGCTCGACAAATCCATCACTCGGGAATTCCCTAGTTTTAAGGTTGTCTATCCTTGTGCGCGCCCTGTTCGTGGCGCGAAGTGCTCCAGTCGATGGCCCCGCTTGCGCAATGACGACCCATGTCGGGTCGCTCTTAGCCATTGCAAAATTATGACTTGCGCCTGAACGTCGCCGTCGCCAGGCCAAAAGTGCGCAAACAATTGCCTTAAATGGCGATGGACACACGACTTTGACAACTGGTTATGACACGGATTGACATCTTTCCCCGCGCACGAGAAGCGCGCGGCGTGCCAATTTCCCATTATCCTGCGCCGGGCCGGGGAAAAGTACTTGTCAGTTTTGTCTGTTCGGTCCGCCGCCCGCGACGCACCAAAAGATGAACTACAATTCAAAATCAAACTTTTCTTGGATTTCGGCGAAACGACCTTGTTCAGGTGAAGGAGCTTGACAGAATGGCCCTGACGAGGGTTGTTTGCTAGCAAAAATCGGCTATCTCCTGTTTCAATCAGGAGAACCGAGAGCCCAGCTCAACGAAGGGAATGTAGCCATTGAAATTCAGCACCCCACCAAGTCGACACGTGACCATGGCGTACGTCGCCCTTGCCATCGGCCAAGCATCGAAAACCTGGAAGACCGCCTGACGCCGACGCCCATCGTGACGCTGCCCATACCGGACGTTTTCGTCCAGGAAGACGCCCCGAATACCGTATTCAACCTGCGGAATCACTTCCACGATCCGGCCTTTGGAGTCGACTCCCTGACGTTCTCGGTATTCTTCAATAGCAACCCCGGCCTGTTCGCCAGCACGGACATCAACAGCGGATTGCTCACGCTCGATTACCTTGACGACGCCAATGGCTCGGCCACCTTGGTCATTCGCGCCACCGACATACACGGCATCTTTATCGACGACGGCTTCAACGTGGAGGTGGCGTCCGTCAACGACGAGCCCATCAATACCGTGCCCACCTCGATCGAGATTGACGAGGACATCAGCACCTACGTCTCGGGCATCTCCGTGAGCGACGTCGATGCCGCCGCGCTCACCGTTACCTTGACGGCCACGCACGGGGTGCTTTCCGTGCGCACCGATGTGTCGGGCGGATTGACGGCCGACGACGTCACAGGCAACGACTCCGCCTCGGTCACACTCACGGGCACGTCCGACGCGATCAACGCCACGCTCGCCAACGCCACCGGTTTGCACTATCAACCAACTGCCGACTACTTCGGACTCGATTCGATCGTGGTGCACACGGTCGATGACCTCGGGCTCATCGACGAAGACAGCATCCCGGTTACCATAAACGCTCGAAACGACGCTCCCGTCAACAGCGTGCCCGCCTTCATCGATGCCTACGAGGATGGCAGCACCTACGTTACCGGCATCTCTGTGAGTGACGTCGATTCGGCCACGCTCACGGTCACGCTGACGGCCATTCAGGGCACGTTCACCGTGCGCACCAACGTGTCGGGCGGCTTGACCGCAGACGACGTCGTCGGCAACAACACCTCCTCGGTCACGCTCACGGGCACCGCGGCTGCGATCAACGCCACCATCACCAACTCCACCGGATTACGCTACCAAGCGCCCGCCGGCTTTTTCGGCTACGACACGATCAGCGTGCAGACGGATGATGGCGGCGGCGGCTCCGACAGCGATAGCATCCCGGTCACCGTGCACGCGGTGCGAGTTTACGACAGCCTTGATGTGCCGGTGTCCATACCGCAAAAGGGCACCATCACGTCCACCCTCTTCGTGGCGGACTCGTACGCCCTTGCCGATCTGAACGTACTGCTCAACATCGCACACACGTATGATGGTGACCTGCAAGTCTTCTTGCAGGGGCCGGACGGCACGGAAATAAAGCTCATCAACAACGTGGGCGGCTCCGGCAACCATTTCACGAACACGGTGCTCGACGACCAGGCGGCCGCGTCAATCACTTCGGGCGCGGCGCCCTACACGGGCAGCTTCCGCCCGGCGGAGCCCCTGGCAGCTTTCATTGGCAACAACGTGCACGGGGTGTGGACCCTGCGCGTGGTCGACCAGTTTACTGGCGATGCCGGCAACCTCCTCGGCTGGTCGCTGATCGTCGACCCGGACACCGCCTACGTCAGCGCCAACGTCCCGCTGCGCATTCCCGCCAGCGGCACAACGGGCACCATCAACTCGACTCTCGTGGTCACCGATGCGTTCTCGATCCGCGATGTCGAGGTGCTGCTGGACATCAGCCATACTTACGATGAAGATCTATTCGTGACCCTCGTAGGCCCAGACGGAACGGTTGTGCAACTGTTGAATCAAGTGGGCGGTTCGGGCGTCAACTTCGCGAACACGCACCTGGACGACGAGGCACTTCAAGGAATCGGAAGCGGCTCGGCCCCCTTCAGCGGACGGTACCGGCCGTCCCAGTCGTTGACGGCCTTCGATGGCCATCAAGCTCAGGGAACCTGGACCCTCCGGATTCAGGACCTCAACAACGGCGATTCCGGCTTCCTCAACTCCTGGCAACTGTTGCTCGACGTG
>JBFWSD010000400.1:0-6394 GCA_050248575.1 Gemmataceae bacterium | reverse complement strand
CGGCGGGCAAGGATGGCCGCGTTCGCCAGTGGGCGCTGCCCCTCAAGCCGACCGTGGTCTTCGCCTCGCCCGAAGCGGTGCTGGCAAGCCACGTCACGCCCGACGGCGCTCGTCTCGTCACGGGCAGCAACGACAAGATGGTCCGCACCTGGACGCTGAGCAATCAAAAGATGGAACGGCAGTTTGCGGGCCACACCGGCCCGGTGACCGCGGTGGCCATGAGCGCCAACGGGCAGATCCTGGCCTCGGGCAGCGCCGATGCTTCCATCCGCCTGTGGAATCCGGGCAACGGCCAGCCGGCGGGCGAGCTGTACGGGCACGTTGGCCCGGTCACCTCGCTCGTGGTTCATCCCAGCGGGCAACAACTCCTCTCCTCAGGCGAGGACGGCACCATCAAATTGTGGAAGCTGCCCGTCACGCCCCCCAAGGCACTCACGCATCCGGATCAGGTCACGAGCGCGGTGCTCAGCCCGGATGGCAGCCGCATCCTGACGGGCTGCAACGACAAGCAGGTCCGGCAGTGGAACCTGAACGGGCAAGCCGAGCGCACCTTCGGCGGTTTGACCGGCGTGGCCACCTCGGTCGCGTACAGTCCGAACGCGGCGCTCGTTGCGGCGGGCGGCGCCGACAAGTCGATCATGGTCTGGCAAGCAGGCGACGCCAAGGTCGTCAAGCGCATCGAGAACCTGCCCAACGTGGTGCAGAGCGTGGCCCTCAGCCCGGATAACAAGACCGTGGCAGCCGGCTTTGCAGACAATATCATCCGCCTCTACAACATCGCCGACGGCAAGGAGATCAAGCCGATCATGGGCCACGGCGGGCCGGTGACCGCCCTCCTCTACACGCCCAAGGGAGACCTGCTCATCTCCGGCAGCGCGGACAAGAGCGTGCAGCTCTGGTCGGCCGCCGACGGCGCCAACAAGGGCAAGATCGATCACCCGGCCGCCGTCACCAGCCTCGCCCTCAACAAGGACGGCAGCAAGCTGGCCACGGGCTGTGCGGACAAGTCGGCCCGTATCTACACGCTGGCCGACAAGAAAGCGGTGGCGACCATTGCCACTCCGGCCGAGGTGCGCGGCGTCGACATGAATGGCGACTCCACGCGCGTCATCGTCGCCAATGCCGACAACAAGGCGCGCATCTATGGCGCCGACGGCAAGCTTCTCGAGATCGTCGATCACAAGGGGCCGGTGAACGCGGTGGCCTACCAGCCCCAGGGCACCGTGGTGGTATCGGCCAGCGCCGACAAGAATGTCCTCCTCAGCACGCCCGCCGTGATCTGGCAGGGCTCACACGCCGGCCCGGTGCGGCAGGCGGTCTTCAACGCGCAGGGCAACCAGGCCTTCTCGGTCAGCGACGACAAGACCCTGAAGCAGTGGAACCAGGCAGACGGCAAGGAACTGAAAGCGGTGGCGGCGCACGGCGGCCCGGTGCTGGGCGTCGGGCTGTCGAGCGACAACAACAAGATCGTCACCATCGGCGCCGACAAGACGTTGAAGGTGTGGCCCGCGGCGCTCGACAAGCCCGCGGCAACGGCCACGCTCACCGGCGTACCGCACGGGCTGAGCGTGGCCCCCAACGGCACGCGCGCGGCCGTCAGCTTTGTCGACGACAAGAACGCCACGCTGGTCCAGGCCATCGATCTTGGCACGGGCAGCGAACTGCAAACGATTCGCGACCACAAGGGGGCGGTGCCTGCCCTCAACTTCCTGAACGATAACCGCGTGCTCGTTTCCGCGGGCGCCGACAAGAACGTGCGCCTGACCGACATCGGTGCCATCGGCGCCTTCGACGCTCATCCAGGCGGCGTTGCCGGCGTCGCTGTCAGCAACAACAACGTCCAGGTCCTCACTGGCGGGGCCGACAAGACCGTCAAGCTGTGGGACACCACTGCCAACAAGCCGGTCACCACCTTGAAGACCTTCGGCACCATGGCCGAGCCGGTCGTGGCGGTCGCCTTCAGCCGCGACTATACCCAGGCCGGCGCCGCCGCGGGCAAGACGGTCAAGGTGTGGAACGTGAATGACGGCAAGGAGGCAGCCACGCTGGAGCATCCGGCTACCGTCACGTCGCTGTCCTTCAGCCTCGACAAGACCAAGATGATCACGGGCTCGGCCGACGGTTTTTCGCGCGTGTGGGATCTGGGCACCGGGCAGGTGCTGGAACTCTACAAGCACGCCATGCCCGTGCGCGCCGTTGCCTTCCACAACAACAATGTCAACTCGCTGGCGGGCGGCGACGACAAGCAAGTCGGCATCGACGCGCTGTCGGCCCAGCGCGTCGTCCAGCCCTCGCCCAAACCGCTTCGCGCCATGGCCCTCACGGCCAACGGGTCGCATGCGCTGGTCGGCGGCGACGACCAGGTCGGTTATCTCTTCAACAACGGCAACTTCAACCAGGAACGCGTCTTCAAGGGCGCCGAAGGGCCGATCCGGGCCGTGGCCCTCACCAAGAACAATACTCTGGTGGCCATCGGCGGTGACGACAAGGTCGTGCGCCTCTCCGGCTTCGATGCCAAGCCGGTGGCTGATTTGAAAGCGCCGGGCGGCGTGCGCTGTCTCGATTTCAGCCCCAATCAGCAATCGCTGGCGGCGGGCTGCGACGACAAGTCGCTCGTCACCTGGAATGTGGTCTATAACCCGGGGCAGCCCGTGCCGCCCGACTTCGGCAAGGAGACGGGCCGCTACGCGCACGATGCGGCCATCACCGATGTCGTCTTCGCGCCCGACAGCGTCTACTACTTCTCCAGCAGCCTGGACAAGTCGATCCGGGAGTGGAAGTTCGCTTCCGACACACCGGTGAAAAACTTCGGCCATCCGAACCTGGTCGATGCGGCAGCCTTCAATCCCGACATGACCTTGCTGGCGACGGGCTGCCACGACGGCAACCTGCGCTTGTGGGATATGGCCAAGAACCAGCCCAAGCAGATCGCAGCCCACGTGAAGCCGGCGGCCAACCCCATCTACTGCGTGACCTGGTCCAAGGACGGCAACCAGCTGGTTACCGGCTCGCTCGATCAGTCGCTCAAGCTGTGGGACGCCAAGAGCGGCAACATGGTCCGCGAGTTCAAGGCTTACGACGAGAAAGCCTTCCCCAAGGGCCATCAAGAGGGCGTCTTCTGTGCCGCCTTTAGCCCGGACGGCAAGGTGCTCGCCTCGGGCAGCAGCGATCGGACCATCAAGCTGTGGGATGTCAACAGCGGGCAGGTGATCCGCGAGCTGGTGAACCCGAATATCAAGCCGCCCGCGGGAGCACTGCCCGGGCCGCCGCAATCGCATCCCGGCTGGGTCTACAAGGTCGCCTTCACCGATGACGGCAAGTACCTCATCAGTGTCGGCAACGCGCCGCGCAACATGGGCTTCCTGGCCGTGTGGAATCCGGCGGACGGCAAACTTCTTCATTCCGAAGAGTTGCCGATCGGCCCCATCTACGCACTGGCCATTTCGCCCGACAAGAAGTGGTTGGTGGTGGGGGGCGGCCCGCGGCAGACCCAGGCCGAGAAGGTTCAGGGCTACATCCTCAAGATGCCCGACGTGGTGAAGTGACGGAATCGTGCCTGCGGCGACCACGACCAAGAAGCCCGGCCTCTCTTCTCGCGCGCGACCAGGTCCGTGCGGATTCGAGAAGCCGGGCTTCTCGCCCCACCCGGCGCAATAAAAATCCCACGAGCCGCGACTCGTGGGTTCGTTGTTTTCTCCGCGTCTCCAGGTCTCCACTAGGGGAAGACGAGGAAAATAGTGGCCATGGTCGCAGCTTCGAGGGCCGTACCCGGCACGCTGAGCTTCGGCGGATAGAGCAAGAGCGGCACTGGATCGCCGGGCAGACACTGCCCCGCGCTGCACTCGAAGCGGCGGCACGGCTCGGTGCCGATGTGATAGGGCCAGGTGATGACATCGAAGTAGAACTTGGCCGCCGACACAAACGGCGTGATGGCGCCCAGGTCCCAGCCGTAGCGTTCCAGGTTCGGCTGGTAGAAATAGAGCCGCTGGTGGCACAGGTAGTTGGGAGCGATCACTTCGGTAAGGGGCGGAAAGACGCGGGGCTGATAGGGCCCGGTGTTGAGTTTCGTCTCTTCCGGAAACTGGATGCGCTCGGGCTGCGGGCGGCGGCCCCGCGCTTCCTGGCGCATCCGTTCCTGCAGCGCGGCCTCGCTCTCGAGCTGGAAGACCCGGTCCATGCCGGGCGGATCGAGCTGGATGGCGATGGGCGGCTGATCCTCTTCGGGAATGCGAATGTCGCGCGGGTCCTGAGCCCGGGCGGCGCCGACTCGCGCCAGCAAGCTGAGCACGAGGGCCACCACGAAGGCGAGCAGCAGACGCGCCGGCGCGAGGCCGGTTTCAAGCGCCGTCGCTGCCGGCGTACTCGACGCGAGAACTGTAATTGGGCGCTTCCTGCGTAATGAGAATGTCATGCGGATGGCTCTCCTGCACCGAGGCCGCACTGACGAGGATGAAGCGCGTCCGGGTGCGCAGCTCCTCGATGTTTCGAGTCCCACAGTAGCCCATGCCGGCCCGCAGGCCGCCCACGAGCTGATACACAAACGGGGCCAGTTCCCCCTTGTACGGCACGCGCCCTTCTACTCCTTCGGGCACCAGCTTGGCGTTGGTGCCCGGCGCTTGCCGGTAGCGATCGCTCGAGCCCGACATCATCGCGCCGAGCGACCCCATGCCGCGATAGGTCTTGAAGCGGCGTCCCTTGTAAATGATCGTCTGCCCGGGGCTCTCGGCGAGGCCGGCGAACAGCCCGCCGATCATCACGCTGTGCGCCCCGGCCGCCATCGCCTTGGTGATGTCCCCTGAATAGCGGATGCCACCGTCGGCGATGATCGATACCTCGGTTCCCGCGCAGCCCTGGGCTGCCTGGTAAACCGCGCTCACTTGCGGCACGCCGACCCCCGAGATGATCCGCGTGGTGCAGATCGACCCGGGCCCGATGCCTACCTTGATGGCGTCGGCGCCCGCCTTGACCAGGGCTTTCGCCCCTTCCTTGGTTGCCACGTTGCCTGCAATCACGTCGATGCCGAATTGCTTCTTGATCTCTTGAACGGACTCGATGACGTTCTTCGAATGGCCGTGTGCGGAGTCAACCACCAGGACATCCACGCCTGCCTTGATCAGCGAGTCGGCCCGTTCGAAGTCATACACCCCGACCGCCGCTCCCACCCGCAGCCTGCCCCGCTGGTCCTTGCAGGCGTTGGGGAAATTCATCAGCTTGTCGATGTCCTTGATGGTAATGAGTCCCTTCAAGTTATATTTTTCGTCAACCGGCAACAATTTCTCGACTTTATTTTCCGTCAAAATCCGTTCAGCTTCCGCCAGCGTGGTGTTCTCGTGTGCAGTGACCAGGTTTTCCTTGGTCATGACCTCGGAGAGCCGTTGATTGTTGTCGGTGAGGAAGCGCAGGTCGCGGCGGGTGAGGATGCCCTTGAGAATCCCGTTGATGGTGATGGGCACGCCCGAGATCTTGTGCTGCTCCATGATGCGGCGCACGGTGCCCACCGTCTCGTCGGGGGGCAGCGTGATCGGATCGGTGATGATGCCGTTCTCCGACCTCTTTACCTTGTCCACCTCGCGGGTCTGTTCGGGGATGGACATGTTCTTGTGAATGATGCCGATGCCCCCCTCCTGGGCCAGGGCAATGGCCAGCTCGCTCTCGGTGACGGTATCCATGGGGGAAGAGAGCACGGGCATGTTGAGGTGAATGTTTCGCGTGAGCATGGTGCGGATATCCGCATCGCCGGGGACGATCTCACTGTAGCCGGGCTCCAGCAGGACATCATCGAAGGTGATGCCCTGGCACGAGATGCGTTCCTGCATGAGGGGAGTCTCCTTGGAGAAAGGCTTTCTTTCTTATTATACGGACGGAGGGAGGTTTGGCGCGAGTCCCACGCTTGACAGTTGCCGCGTCACACGCCAACAATGTGCGAGACGCGCGAGATCCAATAGACGCCTTTGTGCTGATTGCCCGCTGCCAATCGCGAACTCGCTTCATGAGCAACATCATCCTGCCGCGCCCCAGTGTGCTGTTCTTGCACTCGGACCACGAGCTGGCCCGGGCCATTGCCTTTCGCCTCGATCTGGCCGGTTTCACGGTGGAGGTGTTGCCGGCCCGGCACGATAGTTATCGGCCCGCGCGCGATAGCTACGATGCGGCCATCGTTCAGCTGCCCTCGCAGGAGGCCCGCTCTCATCTGGCCGAGGTGCAGCAAAAGAACCTGACCAGGAATATCCTGGTGCTGGCACGCGAGGAAGGGCCGACCGAGCCCAACGGCGTGGCCGCCTGGCTGACGGCCCCTATTTCGCCGCGGGCCATCGAACGCAAGTTGAGGCAACTCGTCGAGCACTCGGGTCACTATTGCGGCGTGCCGCACATCCGGGCCGCCGCTCGAGACGAC
>JBFWSD010000399.1:0-6413 GCA_050248575.1 Gemmataceae bacterium | reverse complement strand
GCCTCGAGATGCTCAACAGCCGCGTGAAAGAAGATATGAAGGGACACCCGGGCTACCAGGGAGACCACACCGACTACTGCATCGACATTATCAAGAAGGTGGGCTCCCCCAGGCTGAAGCTGCTCTTCGACATCTACCACGTGCAGATCATGGACGGCGATATCATTGCCCGCATCAAGCAATACGCGGACTACATCGGCCACGTGCACACGGCGGGCAACCCCGGCCGCGCCGAGCTCGACGACAAGCAGGAGATCAACTACCCGCCGATCATGAAAGCTCTCGTCGCCGTCGGCTATCAGGGCTACGTGGGGCAAGAGTTCATCCCCACCCGCGACGCGACCCAGGGTCTGACGGAAGCGGTCAAGCTCTGTGATGTGTGACGCTCGGAAGCGCGCGGCAGGCTGATTCTGCCTCCATTCGCATAGAATCCAGTTGCATGCACTTTGCTCTCTTGAAATAATCTACTTCACCCACCAAGGCCCCCACCCTGGTAGCCGTACCAAACTTGACTGCCTGCCTGACGACCCGGAGAACGCTGCCATGTTCGTTCCTGGTCCAAGCGAAGAGCGTGATCCGTCCATGTTGTGGCCGTCTGCCACGCGGAGGCGGCTGCGCGGACATCGGGGGCAAACGGGCAGCAGACACGGCGACCCAGTTGCTCCTCGCCCGCTGGAACCTTCCTCGCCCGCACGCAAGAGGCTTGCCATGACCGCGAAACCGCTGCCTGTCGCACTCCTCGTCCTCACGCTCGCGCCCACGCTGTTGTGGGCGGCGCCTGAACCCAAGGGGCTGGGGGATCCCGGCCCGCTCAAGTCGATCCAGATCGAGACCGGCCGCTCCAAGGACGGCAGCTTCGCACTGATCGGCGTCGATGCCAGCCAGCAGCTCCTGGTGACGGGCCAGCATGCCAGCGGCCAGGTTCGCGACCTCACCCCCAAGGTCAGCTACACGACCAACCCGGCCGGCATCGTGGCCATCGCGGCCAGCGGACTCGTCACTCCACTCAAGGAAGGACAGGCCACCATCACCGTCAAAGGGCCGCATGGCCTGACGGCCAGCGTGCCCGTTACCGTGCGCGGGCTGGTGCAAGACACGCGCGTCAGCTTCAACAACCAGATCGTGCCCATCTTCACCAAGGCGGGCTGCAACACGGGCGCCTGCCACGGCAAGGCTTCCGGGCAGAACGGCTTCAAGCTGTCGCTGTTCGGTTTTGAGCCAGGCGAGGATCATGAAACGCTGGTGGGCGAGGCCCGCGGGCGGCGGCTCTTCTTCGCCGCGCCAGCCCAGAGCCTGCTCCTCCTGAAGGCGACGGCCACGGCCGCTCACGGCGGCGGCAAGCGTCTCGAGATCGATTCGCCTCACTATGTGACCTTGCGCCGCTGGATTGAGCAAGGAGCGCCGGCCTCGCGCGGCGCCGACCCAGTCGTGCAGAAGATCGAAGTGTTGCCGCGCGAACGCCTGCTGGACCGCGAGAGCGCCCAGCAGCTCACGGTCATCGCCCACCTCAGCGACGGCTCGACCATGGACATTACCAGGCTGGCCCAGTTCGAGTCGGGCAGCACCGAGATGGCCAAGGTCTCGGAAGCAGGGCTGGTGACCACGCAAAAACTGCCGGGCAGTGTGGCGATCATGGCCCGCTACCAGGCGCACGTCGACGTGTTTCGGGCCATCGTGCCGCTCGGCGCGCCGGTGGCCAACTTGCCCGCCGCCAAGAACTTCGTCGACGAACTCGTCTTCAAGCAGCTACAACGGCTTGGGTTGCCACCGAGCGCACCGTGTGATGATGGCACCTTCATCCGCCGCGTGACCATCGACATTGCGGGCCGCCTGCCCACCCGCGAGGAGACCGAGCAGTTCGTGGCCGACAAGGACGCGCAGAAGCACGAGAAGCTGGTGGATCGGCTGCTTGCCAGCCCAGACTATGCGTACTACTTCGCCGCCAAGTGGAGTGCGGTGTTGCGGAACCGCCGCCGCGCCGCCAACGACGACACCAAGCCGACGGCCGCCTTCCATGAGTGGATCCGCACCAGCCTGCACGAGAACAAGCCGTTCGACAAGTTCGTTCGCGAGGTACTGACGGCGCGCGGGCCGGAGATCGAAGCGCCGCCCGTCGTGTGGTATCGCGAGTTGAAGGAGGCCGATGCCCAGATGGAAGACGTCTCGCAACTCTTCCTGGGGCAGCGGATCAGCTGTGCCAAGTGCCATCATCATCCGTTCGAGAAATGGAGCCAGCAGGATTACTGGGGCATGGTGGCGTTCTTCAGCCGCGTCGAAGTGAAGGATCCGCCGCCGCCGAAGGGGAAGCCCAAGAAGGGGCAGCCCGCGCCCAAGAAGGAGCCCGCCAGCGTGGCCCATAAGCCGGGCGTGGCCCAGGCCGTCAATCCCAAGACCAACCTGCCCGTCAAGCCCGCTGGACTGGGCGGCAACACCATCGACATCGCCGCCAGCGACGATCCGCGCGAGAAGCTGGTCGACTGGATGACCGCGACCGACAACCCCTTCTTCGCTCGTGTGCTGGTGAATCGCTACTGGAAGCATTTCCTCGGTGTGGGCCTGGTCGATCCCGAGGACGATCTGCGCTCAACCAACCCGGCCAGCAACCCTGAGTTGCTCGAGGCGCTGGCCAGGCACTTCGTCGACAACAAGTACGACCTGAAGAAGCTCATTCGCACCATCTGCACCTCGCAGGTGTATCGGCTGAGTGCCGTGCCCAACGAATACAACGCCGAGGATCGGCAGAACTTCTCGCGTTTCCTGCCCAAGCGGCTGAACGCCGAAGTGTTACTCGACGCCATCGACGATGTGACGCAGTCCAAGACGACCTTCAAGGGCATGCCGGCGGGCACCCGCGCCGTGCAGTTGCCCGACAGCCAGTTCGAATCGTACTTCCTGAGTGTGTTCGGCCGGCCCGACGCGGCCAGCGCCTGCGAGTGCGAACGAAAGGCCGAATCGAGCCTACCGCAAGCCTTGCATCTCTTCAACTCAGCGGAGATCCAGGCCAAGGTGGCCGGGCCGCGCTGCAAGCAGCTGGCCAGCGATAAACGGCCCCCCGAAGAACGGCTGCGCGAGGTTTACCTGATCGCTTTGTCGCGCGAGCCTAGCAAGCTCGAGTTGACCGCCCTGCTGGGCTATCTGGAGAAGAAGAAAGCCTCCGGGCAGGCCGCCTACGAGGACATCCTCTGGGCCGTTCTGAATACCAAGGAGTTCCTCTTCAACCACTGATCACAGCAAGATGTCCTTGACCACGTTGCCGTACACGTCGGTGAGGCGGAAGTCGCGGCCCGCGTGGCGGTAGGTCAGCTTTTCGTGATCGATGCCGAGCAAGTGCAGGATGGTGGCATGGAAATCGTGGACGTGCATGGGCCGGTCGGCCACCTTGGCGCCGATGTCATCGGTCTGTCCGTAGGTGATGCCGCCGCGAATGCCGCCGCCCGCCAGCCATGAGGAATAGCAGGCGGGATGATGACCGCGTCCTTTGGTGCCGTCTTGCCCGGGCGTGCGGCCGAACTCGGTCGTCCACACGACAAGTGTCTCGTCGAGCAGCCCGCGCTGCTTTAGATCTTGAAGTAAGCCCGCGATCGGCTTGTCGATCTTGCGGGCCAGCGGCTCGTGGGCGGCCATATCGCCGTGCGAGTCCCAGTTGTTCGACGAGCCATTGTCGATCAGCTCGATGAAGCGAACGCCGCGCTCGGCCAGCCGCCGGGCAATCAGACACTGCCAGCCAAAACTCTCCGTATCCCCCGACTTCACGCCGTAGAGCTCGAGTGTCTTTGGACTCTCCTTCGACAGGTCGAATGCTTCGGGGGCCTCGAACTGCATCTGGTAGGCGGTCTCGAAGGTGCGAATGCGGGCCGCCAGCTCGGAATCGTGGCCATGGCTCTTCAGATGCTGCTGGTTGAAGGCGTTGGCCAGGCCAAGCTCGAGCTGCTGCAAATCGGCGAGCTGATCCTGCCGCTTCACGTTGGGGATCGGTTCCTTGCCCGGGACGACGCGGGTCCCCTGGTGATAGGCGGGCAGGAAATCGTTGGCCCAGACCTGCCCGCCGGCGTAGGGCAGGTGCGGTGCAATCACCACGAACGAGGGCAGGTTCCGGTTCACGGTTCCCAGCCCGTAGCTGAGCCACGAGCCGAGCGAAGGCCGGGCAAAGAAGAAGCTGCCCGTGTGGATCGCCAGCGTCGCCTGGAAGTGTTCGTTGTTGTCGGAGGTCATCGAACGGATCAGGCAGATATCGTCCATCCGCTCGCGCAGCTGCGGGAAGAGATCGGAGACGAGCGTGCGGCACTTGCCCCCTGGCTTGAAGTCCCAGCGCGGCCGCAAGAGTGGCCGCTGTTCCAGCGACAGCCCGCCGCCCACGCCCATCATCTTGCCGTCCGCCTTGAAGAGCTGCGGCTTGGGATCGAAGGTCTCCATGTGGCTGACGCCGCCCGTGGAGAAGAGGAAGATCACCCGCTTCGCCCTGGGCACGTGATGCGGTTTTTTCGGCGCGAGTGGATCGGCCGACGAGCGGGCCGCGTCGGCCGCCAGCAACTCGCCGACCAGCCCGGGCAGCATCAGCGAGCCACCCACGATGGAGCGAAGCACCTGGCGACGACTGACAACTTGCGTGCGACGGTTCATGGCGTTGCTCCACTCAGTTGAGGGCAGTGAGAAGAGGCCCGGCTTCTCGTCCCCTCATGGCCGTTCAGTTGAGGTAGACGAACTCGTTGCTGAGGAACATGGCCCGCACCAGGCTCTCCCAGGCCTTGCGCTCATCTTTGACCTTGTCGTGAACCTTGGTGAGGTAGTCGGCTACGGTGGTCTGCTCGCTGGCCGCGGGCGGCCTGCCGAAAAGAAGCAGGTAGAGTTGCTCGGTGCGTGCCTGGTCAGTTTTCTGCTCCTTGATCAGCCGGGCCGCCAGCTTGCCCGCCTGCTCGTGGACGAACGGATCGTTCATCAAGTAGAGGGCTTGCAACGGCGTGGTCGAGGTCACGCGGGTGGCGGTGCTCGCGTTGGTGTCGGAGCCATCGAACAGCGCCAGGAATGGATGCCGTTGAATCCGCTGCGTCATCAGGTAGACACTGCGGTGATTCGACTCGTACACCGCCTTGAAGGGCTTGTGCTGCGTGAAGCCCCAGGTGGTCGGTTCGGGAAACGGATGCGGCCCGCCCGGGCGGCGCTCGAGTCCGCCGCTGACGGCCAGCATGGTATCGCGGATCGATTCGGCGTCGAGTCGATGCCGGCGTGCCCGCCACAAATAGTCGTTGTCGACATCAATCTCCAGGTTGCCCGGCTGTTCATCACTCGATAGCCGGTAGGTCTTCGAGAGCATGAGCAGGCGATGCATTTTCTTCAGCGACCAGGCTGGCTGCCCGTCCTGTGCCGTGGCGAAGTAGTCGGCGAGAAACTCGAGCAACTCGGGATGTGTGGGCGGCCTGCCCTGCTTGCCAAAATCAGACGGCGTGGGCGCCAGACCGCGGCCGAAATGCCAGTGCCACACGCGATTGACCATGACCCGGGCAAAGATCGGCTCGGCTACCAGCCAGCTGGCCAGTTGCAAGCGGCCACTGCCCGTACTGTCGGCGGGCAGTATTTCGCCCCCGAGCACCGTGGGAAAGCGGCGCGGTACTTCCTTGCCCGGCCGTTCCGGGTCTCCCTTGATCTGCACGCGGGCGTTGCCCACCTGACCAATGCGTTTCTTCGGCTCGTTGCGGCCATCGATGACGGCGTAGGCCGTCTCGTAGGGCAACGGTTTACGGACAAACGCCTCGCGTTCCTTGCGGAGGGCAGCAATCTTCTTGTTGATCGACTCGGCCGCGCTCTTCTCTGCCGACTTCTTCTCCTGTTCCAGCTTCTTGATCTCTTCGTCGAAGCGGGCCAACTCGGCCTGTCGCTCCTTCATGACTCGCTGGATGTCTTCGGCCGGCGCCAATGGCACCATGTCCTTCGGCACCTTGTCCAGTTCGATGCCGGGCCACGGATAACGCGTGCTGGAAAAGAAGCCGTACAGCGCGTAGTAGTCTTCGTTCGTCAGCGGATCGAACTTGTGATCGTGGCAACGGCAGCAGTTTATGGTCAGCCCGAGGAAGGTCCGGCCGAAGTTATCGATTGTGTCCTCGATGGTGAGATGCCACGGATAGCGAGCATCCTCGTAGCTGCCGAAACGGCGGGCATTGGCCAGGTAGCCCGTGGCGATGAGGTTGGCGCGTCGCTCGCTCTCGTCGCTGGCGGGCAACAGGTCGCCCGCCAGCTGGGCTCGCACAAAGCGATCGTACGGCATGTCCTTGTTCAGGGCGTCGATCACCCAGTTGCGATACTTGTATATCTGCGGGACGGGGTAGTCGGAGTTGTCGCCCGCCGTATCGGCATAGCGAACGACGTCGAGCCAGTGTCGGCCCCAGCGTTCCCCGTAGGCAGGCGAGGCCAGCAAGCGA
>JBFWSD010000398.1:0-6414 GCA_050248575.1 Gemmataceae bacterium | reverse complement strand
CAGGGCGGCCTCCTGAGCCCGCGTGCCGACCACGAAGACCACGAGATTGCCCCGCTGGACGGGGTAACCCTGGCACTGCCTGCCCAGCATGCGCAGGATTTCACGCAGCGGGACATCTTTCAGCGCGGGCAGTTTCACCGGCTGGTGCTCGGGCTCCTGGATCTGTACGTCGTTCTGGAACGAGGCGGTGTCGATGATGATCGTGATGTCAAACTTCTCGCTGAGATAGCCCAGCGCTTCCTTGAGCGGCGTGTTGGCTTCAAAACCGGGGATCTCGACCGGCCTGGCCAGTTTCTCTTGCAGCTGCCGGGCCGCCGAAGGGGGCTCGGGCTTCGCCACCGGGGCCACCGCCTGGACCAGACTCGCAACACACAAGAGCACCGCACCGCTCAGGAAAAATCGTCGCTTCATCTCAGTGACCTCTCGGGTGGCAGAATACGCGCCTCTGCCCTCCCTAACGCGCAGGCGGCCCGTTCGTTGGCGCTGCGAGGTCACTTCCCGAAATGTTCCACGATGTGGTCAAAGATCTGGAGGGGCGTCCAGCTCGCGAGCCCGCTCCGGAGTGGTCACGAACAAGCAAGTCGGATGGCGTATGACCCGAAGTCCCGCCTGCCGGGCCACCTCTTCGACCGCGTCTTCCACGGCCACACCCCGAAAGTGTGCGTTGACGAACGGGGCATTCTTGTCGATGAAGTCATCATCGATCTCGAAGTCGGCGCCGGTGCGCGTCTTGAGCTCGGCCAGCGCTTCCTTGACCGGTTTCTGCACGAACTCCACGTCAACGGGCTGACGGAACATGCGCACGGCGCGCTCCTGGCAGGGCACGATCCAGAGCGTATTGCCCTGCTGGATCATGGTGCCGTCGCCAGTCTTGGAAGCGGCAAACCGGAGCACCGTGCCCATGCTGACACCGTTAAGTTCTGGCAGCGTCAGGTATTCATCCCGAACCTGCTTGATGCCAGCACGGGCAAAGGCCTGCTCGTCGATGACAATGGGTACGTTGGCCCGCAGACGCATCTCCTCGATAAAATCGCCAAAGCGCATCTCCAGTTCTGGAAGCCGGATCAGCTCTTCCTTGCTGGCACGGACCTTCTCGTAGGGCGTGAGCGGATCGACTCCCGGGCTGAAAGAGCCCGCAATGAGCACGACGATGACGGTAAACATGTAACGCATCAGCTGCCTCCGGGCGCCGATCTTCACCTGGGATTGCATTCCAGTCAACCACTGCACGGGCAATTCGTTGTCGCCGTCACTTCCCAAAATGCTCCACGATATGCTTCATGGCGGGCACGAAATAGAAGGCGGCCGTGTAGTGCCCGCAGTCGTACCAGATGAGTTTCTGCTTCCCGCTCGCCTCATACAGATCCTCGGCCGCCTTGGGGGGCACGATCTCGTCCTTCTTGGCGGCGATGATGAGCAGCTTGCGCGACTTCAGATTGGCGGCGCAGGTGATCGGGTCGGCCGGGGCAATCGCCTCTTGCAACGATTCCATGGTGCCGCCGAAGTACTCCCAGGCGCGGCGAATCATCACCCCGCGCGGATCGTGGTAGTAGTTGGCCACGAGGTTGCCGCCGCCGAGCAGAACGGCGCAGCGGCCCAGGCGCGGCTCCATTTCCGCGGTCAAGGCGGCCATGAAGCTGCCCAGGCTGGTCCCCATGATGCCAAGTTGCTTCTTGTCGATCTCCGGCCGCGCGGCCATCCAGGCTGCCGCGCAGCGCAGATCGAGCACGGTCTGCCGGACGGCATCCATTGCCTGCGGAATGTCGGGGCTGAGCAGGCGGCGGCGGCTGCCCGGCGGCCGCCGCGGGCCATAATACGCCATCTGCACGAACAGCCCGCCGATGCCGTTCTGGGCCAGCACCGTGCAGATCGTTCGTGACAGATCCTGGTTGCCCGCCGTGATGTCGAGCACGATCACGCAGGGGAACTTGTCCTTGCCGCGCGGCTTATAGTACTCGGCGTGCACCGTGTTGTTCTCCTTGCAGTCGGTCTCGACTGGCGAGGGGAAGCGGAGCTTGTAGCGGTCGATCTTGGCGCTGGGCAGCGCCTTGTCGAACTCGAGCTCATACGCGAAGTCGCGTGCTTCGAGTCGATAACGCTCGGGCACATCTTTCTGATCATCGACGGGCTCGAAACGGAATGTGCCCTTCTCGGCCTTCCGGGCGTCCGGCTCGGCCGCGGCCAGGGGGCTCGCCAGCACCAGCATCAACAACGTAAGTGAATAGCGCATGTCCATTGCTCCTTGCTTCACGAGCCGGGCGGATTCTGCACCGACCACTGGATCCATGACTGGTTCGTGCCGCTCCTGGCGTACTGGTAGAAGCGCTTGAGCAGCGAGAGACGCTTCTCGGCCATCGGCCGTTTGAAGTTCCCCTGGGGCGGCAGCACCGTGACATCGATGCCTCCCAGCAGGTATTGCCGCTTGACGATGTCTTCGAAGGTGGCTTGCTTGGCGTTGCGCAGCATGTCGTAGAGGATGAGGAAGGTGGTGGTGCGGCCGTGGCCGTCGTCGCAGTGGAAGTGCAACCAGTTGTCTTCCGGCATCTCGCGCACGTAGTTCACGAAGCGGTCAATCACGGTGTCGTCGGGCGGATGATCGTCGGTGACCGGTACGCGCTGATATTTCAGGTCTCTGCTCTTGCAGAGCTTCTCTTCGTCCTCTGCCGATTTCACCATTACCTTCTGCAGTTTCAGGTCGGTGAGCGTCTTCTCCTGGCGATCGACGGCCGCCGTGTAGATGAGAGCGTCTCCGGAGGCCTCCAGATTGATGAGCCGTTCGGTTTCGATCTTGGTGAGGGCGGGCAACGACAGCCCTTCGTTGTCGGTGTTCTCGACATTCCACCAGCTCACGGGCAGCTCGTTCACGAAACCGTGCGCTTCCTGACGCAGGTCCACGACGGTGATCTTGCGGGCATTGATCTTGTTGATGAGGTCAGTCAGGCTGGTCGAACTGAACTGGGCACTGCCCGAGGCACGCAGCGTATCGAGACCGACGCGGCTGGCGTCGCCGACCACCACGAACTTGTCACGGCAGGCCCGGTAGTGAAAGGGCTGCTTGTCCTTGCCGAACGTCAGATCGTAAATCAGCACCGGCAAATAAGGGGACTTCTCGCGAAAGTGAACCTCCGCGATCCGCGCCACCAGGATGGCCCCCAGCATGACCAGCGACAGCGGCACCAGAAAGAAGATCGAGGGCTGCTGCTGCTGCTGCGTCGGCTTGTCCTGCGCTTGCTGTGTCATCTTGCTCTCGCGCTCGTGAACCCCGCGGATTCAACTGTGAAAGTATACCCAGGCGTGGCAACCCGGAAGAAGGCCGATCAGGTTTCCTGAAATACGGGCAAGATCGGCCATTCCGGACAAGAACGGCAAATGAAGAAATACATCGAGCCGGCATCCCCCAGCATCAGCCCGGTGTCGAGACCCACCGCGCGGGCGGGCACGCCATCCGTCATCACGCCCCGGTCCTCGTCGGGCAGCCAGCGCCGCCAGTCGCTGCGATCGCACTCCCACGACGAAATCGTCAGCAGATGTTCCATCGGCTTTTCGCAGCGACACATGGGCACATCCGCACCCTGATGCCAGCGCACGTGGCCGCCGACCTTGGTGCCAGGACAGGCACTCAGCTCGCGATTGTAGAGCCCCAGCGCGAAGTTACGCGCGGTGGAGCTGTCTTCGCCCAGTTCGCGAGCCCGCTCGGCCATGCCAGGGCCGGTGACATCCAGGTCCCAGCCACGCAGCTTCTCGATCCAGTCCGGGGGCAGCCCTTGCGTTTGCGGATATTCGACCACGCGCTCGAAATGAAGGCAACAAGGTTCGGGTACGTAGCCCGCGCGCGCGTGCCCGGGCTGTCGGATCATGTTACGCACACGCACCAGCTCTTGCTGCAGCCAGATGGTTACTTCTTTTTCGCTCTCGAACAGTGGGATCCCGAGATGCTCGATCATCGACGTGGCCAGCTCTCCTTTGAGGGCAGCCTGCAGCTTCGCTGGCTCGAGCAGGAAGGATTCCAGCCAGCTCGCGCGATTCTTGAGGTTGAGGTTGTCCCAGTCGTCGCTGGTATCGTCCCCCCCTTCGCGCGGCGGCGCCGGGATGTCTTCGAGCGGCGCGGCAATGGCGGCCCGCTTGCGCCAGTACACCTGCGGCAGGGCGATGAAGCCATAGGCATCGTGGTCCTGCGGACACCAGAGTACCTGGAGAAGGTCGGTGTTTTCGACGAAGGTCAACTCCGGTACGTCCTCGGCGCGAAGCTGCAGCACGCCAACGTAGGGCAAGCCATGATGAATGCCACAAGTGGGCCAAGTCTCCTCAGCCGGCCAGAGGAAGTTCCCCCCGAGCTTGCTGCCGTCTCGGCACAAATCCTCGGCCGCGCGGCGCGGATGCAGCCGGACCGTTACTCTTTTTCTGTCAATGAGTTCTGGAAGAACCGTCAGCGTGTCACAACAGGGTGGGGGCGTGGTCCGCATCTCAGTATTCTACCCGGAATCGCAAGGGGGCGGTCAATCATTACGTTTTCGTCATATTCTCCTTTGCCAATATGAGGTTGCCGCCATAACTTGAATTGGTCAGGCAACATTTAGCTGCCCACTCGCTAGATGAAGCTGGCCGGGCAATCGATGCCGGGCAGACGCGGGTACATCATGAGGGCGAGGACGCCATGTGCGGGATCGCGGGTTTGTTCGATCTTAGCGGGGAAGGGCGGCGCGTTCCCGACGGGATGCTGGGCGCGATGGCAGCCAGCATGATTCATCGCGGCCCTGATGAAGATGGCTTCCTCGACGAGCCGGGCATCGGCCTGGCCTCGCGCCGGCTCAGCATAGTCGGGCTGAGCGACGGGCGGCAGCCCATCCACAATGAAGACCGCTCGATCTCCGTGGTCTTCAATGGAGAACTCTTCGACTATCCGGAGGTTCGTGCCCGCCTTGAAGCGCATGGGCATCAGTTTCGCACCCACTGCGATACCGAGATCATCCCGCATCTGTGGGAGCAACACGGCGACGAGCTCTTCGGCCACCTGCGCGGGCAGTTCGCCTTCGCGCTCTGGGATCGCCGTCAGCGCCGCCTGCTCCTGGCGCGTGACCAGTTTGGCGTCTGCCCGCTCTACTTTACCGTTCAGCGCATCGATGGCGGCGACTGGCTGCTATTCGCTTCCGAGGTGAAGTCACTGCTGGCCACGGGGATGGTGGATGCGGTGCCCGATCGGCGCGGCATCCATCAGATGTTCACGTTTTTCGCGCTGCCCGGTCGCGTTACCTGCTTTCAGGGTGTGGAACTGTTGCCGCCGGGGCGTTGCCTGGAGGTGCGCCTCGACGGCTCGGAAGCGGGCCGTGTCAAGGAGCGGACCTACTTCGAGATCGATTTCCCCGAGCGGGGCCAGGAACAGCGCGGCGGCGACCCGGTCAAGCTCGTCGATCAGTTCCAGGAACTGTTGCTGAACGCGGTCGAGAAGCGGCTGCGCGCCGACGTGCCCGTGGTCTCGTACCTTTCGGGAGGCATCGATTCCAGCATCGTGGTGGCCCTGGCCAATCACATCCGCAAGGAGCCGATCCCGACTTTCACGGTCAAAGTCGAAGACCCGCAGCTGGATGAGACGCGCGAAGCCGGGCTGGTTGCCCGTCACGTGGGGAGCAAGCCGGTTGTCGTCCGTTATTCAACGGCCGAAGCGCTCGGCGTCTATCCGCGGCTGATCCGGGCCGCCGAAGCTCCCGTGGTGGACACGTCTTGCGGAGCGCTCTTGCTGCTGGCGCAGGAAGTGAACCGGCAAGGTTACAAGGTAGCCCTCACCGGCGAAGGGGCCGATGAGTGGTTCGGCAGCTACCCCTGGTACAACACGCACGCGATCCTGAGCAAGTTCGATGCGATTCCCGGCCTGCCCATCAGCATGCTGGTGCGCCAGCTGGCGGGCCGGATGCTCGGCATGCCGACACCGAGCCGCGCCCACATCCGCCGCGTCTACGATTCGGTCGGCGGCAGCAATGCCTGGCTCGAAATCTACGGCCTCATGGGGACCAACAAGCTGCGCTTCTTCAGCGCCGAGATGGTCGAGAGCTTGCAAGACCACATTCCCTTCAACGACATCGGCTTGAACTTGCCGCGCATGGCGCAGTGGCATCCCTTCCATCGCTCGTTGCTGATCGGGGCACGCGTGCAGTTGCCCGGCTTGCTCCTGAACGGCAAGGGGGACCGGGTTGCCATGCACAACTCGGTGGAGACGCGTTACCCGTTCCTTGATCTCGAGGTTTACCAGTTCCTGGCCAAGCTGCATCCGCACTGGAAGCGGTATCTGTTCCGCGACAAGTACCTGCTCCGCAAGCTCTGTGCGCGCTGGCTGCCCAAATCAATCGCCTGGCGGCGCAAGGCGATGTTCCGGGCCCCGTTCAACCTGTGCAACTTTGCGGCGGCGCCCCCGTTCGTCGA
>JBFWSD010000397.1:0-6422 GCA_050248575.1 Gemmataceae bacterium | reverse complement strand
ACCAGGTGAATGCGCAGATCAAGGCCGGGGCCGAGAGCGGCACACTGCTGGCCAGGCTGCTCCAGGCGGAAGCCGACGACAAGAAGGCCGTGGAGATGCTCTTCGAGCAGGTGCTGGCCCGCCGCGCCACCGACCGCGAGGTAGAGATTGCCCTCGAGCATATTCGCTCGGTAGGCAACCGCGGCGAGGGCTTCGAAGACTTGCTGTGGAGCTTGATCAATACCGCCGAGTTCACGACCCGCCGTTAACCATACCCAAGGGGGACCCGCCATGCTGACCATCGTCGGCAAGCCCCGCGAGCGTTTCTGCGACGGCCTGCATCGTCGCGACTTCCTGCGCATCGGCAGCCTGGGCCTGGGAGGGCTGACTCTGCCCGGCTTGCTGCGTGCCGAGGCCGCCTCCGGCAAGAGAGACTCCCACAAGGCCGTGATCATGATCTTCATGACCGGCGGCCCGCCCCATCAAGACCTTTACGATCTGAAGACCGAGGCCCCGAAGGAGATTCGCGGGCCGTTCCAGCCCATCGCCACGCGCGTGCCCGGCATCCAGATCTGCGAGCACCTGCCGAAGCTGGCTGCCATGATGGACCGTTTCGTACCGATCCGCTCGATGGTCGGCAGCGCCGGTGCTCACGCCCAGTTCCAGGCGACCACGGGCCGCAAACCGCAAGGGCAGCCCGCGGGCGGCTGGCCCTCGCTGGCCTCCTGCGTTTCCAGCGTGCAAGGGCCAGTCAACAGCGCCGTGCCCGCCGGCATGAGCCTGTGGCATCTCTGGAACGAGCCGAATCCGGGCGCCGGCTTCCTGGGCGCAGGGCACGCTCCCTTCGAGCCCAAGGGCAAGGACCGCGACAACATGGTCCTCAAGGATATCTCGGCCGACCGCCTTGAAGATCGCAAGCAACTGCTGTCTGCCTTCGACACGCTCAAGCGCGATAGCGATCGTTCCGTGGCCGGCGTCGACACCTTCCGTCGCCAGGCTTTCGACATCCTGACCTCGTCGAAGCTGGTGGATGCGCTCGACCTCTCGAAAGAAGACGCGAAGGTGCGCGCCCGCTATGGACACGCCGACGACACGAAACGGCTGGCCAGCGTGCCGCAGTATTTCTTGATGGCCCGCCGCCTGGTGGAGGCCGGTGCCCGCGTGGTCATGCTCAACCACGACGTCTGGGACTGGCACAACGACAACTTCAAGAATGCCGAGAAGAAGCTGCCCGTCTTCGAAAACGCCTTGACCTCGCTGGTCGAAGACCTCGAAGTGCGCGGCATGCTGAACGACGTGACCGTGATTGCCTGGGGCGAGTTCGGCCGCACGCCGCAGATCAACAAGAACGCGGGCCGCGATCACTGGCCGCGCGTCTCGTGCTCCTTGCTGGCCGGCGGCGGCATGAAGACGGGCCAGGTCATCGGCTCGACTGACAAGAACGGCGGCGAGGCCCGCGATCGGCCCGTCACCTTCCAGGAAGTTTATGCCACGCTCTATCACAACCTGGGCATCGACGTGAACCAGGCCACCGTGCCCGACCTGAACGGGCGGCCGCAGTATCTCGTGGAATCGGGCGTGCAGCCCATGCGCGAGCTGATTTGAAACGCTGACGGACCCCGACAGGGGTCCCAGAGATTCGCCGGTGGTCGCAGCGTAGACCACCGGTCAGCCAGCTACGATAGCCACGACATGAATTCCGGATTGTCTGCGACCCTTGACGGGGTCGAGGTTAGTTTTCGATATCGGTCCGGTGGTCTTCGACCACCGGCTAATCTCTGCGACCCTGGCGGGGTCGCGTGAAGGGATGGATCATGCTGCAACCCATCGTTGACCTTGGCGTGAATCGCGACGGCGTGCTGAGCCGGCGTGGCTTCGTGAAGAGTCTGGCGGCCGGCGTCGCCTTCGGGGCGCTCGGCTGGCGCGATCTCCTCATGGCCAAGGCGGCCGACCTGCGCAAGCAGGGCAAGTCCATGATCCTCTTGTGGATGGACGGCGGCCCGAGCCAGTTCGAAACCTTCAATCCCAAGGACGGCTCCCCGAACCAGGGGCCCTGCAAGTCCATCGAGACCAACGTCACCGGCGTGCGCTTCGCCGACTTCTGGCCCAAGACCGCCAAGGTCATGGACAAGATCGCGCTCATCCGTTCGATGCAGTCGAAGGAGGCCGAGCACGACCGGGCCATTGCCCTCGTCCGCACCGGCTACCCGATCAACGCGGCCATTCGCTATCCGACCTTCGGTTCGGTGGTGGCCATGAAGCGCGACGACGCGAACTTCGAGCTGCCCGCCTTCGTGCGGATTGGCAAGCCGCGCATCGCCACCCGCGACGTCGACGCGGGCGTGCTCGGTGTCCGCTACTCCTCGTTCAACATCGATACCGCCGGGCAGCTGCCCCCCAACGTGTTGCCGGGCGTTTCGCCGGAAGTGCTCAAGCGCCGGTTGTCGCTGGCCCAGAAGCTCGATGCCGAGTTCGAACGCAAGGGCGAGAAGGAAGCGGTGGCCGAGAAGAAGCAGGTCTACGATCGCACGGCCCGCTTCGTCTTGAGCCCGCGGCTGAACACCTTCGACCTGGAAAAGGAACCTGCCAGGCTGCGCGATTCGTATGGCCGCACCAACTTCGGGCAGGGCTGCCTGCTGGCCCGCCGCCTCGTCGAGCAGGGCACCAGCTTCATCGAAGTCATCAGCACCGGCGACAAGAACGACGCGGGCTGGGACACGCACGGCAAGGGCTTCCAGGACCAGCCCAACCTGTGTGCCGAGGTGGACCCGGCCTACTCGACCCTGTTGCTCGATCTGGCCGACCGCGGGCTGCTCGACAAGACGCTGGTGGTGTGGATGGGCGAGTTCGGCCGCACGCCCAAGCTGAAGTCGGATGGGGGCCGCGACCATTATCCGAACGGCTGGCTTACGGCGCTTTCCGGCGCGGGCATCAAGACCGGGCAGGTGATCGGCGCCACCGACAAGGACGGCGTCAAGGTCAGCGAACGGCCCGTGCTGGTGCAAGATCTCTTCCAGACCTTCTGCCAGGTGCTCGGCATCGATCCGGATGAAGAGTACCAGACGGCGGACGCCCGGCCCATCAAGCTGGTGGAAGGGGGCCGGCCCATCAGTGAACTGCTCTAGTTCACAGGGTGCCGCGCTTTTCCTGTTCGCGTTCAATGGCCTCGAAGAGGGCCTTGAAGTTGCCCTTGCCGAAGCTGCGCGAGCCGTGCCGCTCGATGATCTCGAAGAACAAGGTGGGGCGGTCGGCCACCGGCTTGGTGAAGATCTGCAGCAGGTAGCCCTCATCGTCGCGGTCGACCAGGATGCCCAGCTCGGCCAGCTCGCGCATGTCTTCGTTGATCTTGCCCACGCGTTCGGGCAGCGCGTCGTAGTACGCTTCGGGCACCTTCAGGAAAGACACGTCGTTGTGCCGCATGGCCCGGATGGTCTCGACGATGTCGCCGGTGGCCATGGCAATGTGCTGCACGCCCGGGCCGTTGTAAAACTGCAAGTACTCTTCAATCTGGCTCTTGCGACGGGCCTTGGCGGGCTCGTTGATCGGGAACTTGATGCGGCCCCCGCCCGACTGCATCACCTTCGACATGAGCGCCGAGTACTCGGTGGAAATGTCCTTGTCGTCGAAGTGGACCAGCTGCGAGAAGCCCATCACGTTCTCGTAGAAGCGGCACCATTCGTCCATCTTGCCCTCTTCCACGTTGCAGACGATGTGGTCGATGGCCTTGAGGCCGGTCGGCTCCAGCCGCCGCGGGCCGTAACGGTCCGGATCGAGGGGCAGGTAGCCCGGCGCGAAGACGCCGCGATAACGGTCGCGGTTCATGAAGGTGTGCGTGGTATCGCCATAGGCCTTGATGGTGGCATACTCGTAGACGCCGAACTCATCTTCCAGCAGTGTCGGCTCGACCAGGCCGGCGGCCCCGCGCGACAGGGCCGACTTGAACGCCGTGGGCACGTCATCCACCTCGAAGGCGATGTCCTGCACGCCGTCGCCGTGCTGCACCAGGCGGTAGCTCTCGGGATGATCGGCCCCCAGCGGCGAGGCCAGCACGAAGGTGATGTTGCCCTGGCGCAGGACGTAGCCCGCCTCGTGCTTGAGCTTGGTTTCCAGCCCGGCGTAGGCAATGACGTCGAAGCCGAAGGCGTTGCGATAAAAGTACGCCGACTGGCGGGCATTGCCCACGAAGAACCGCACATGATCGATGCGACGCAGCGGCAGGATGTCCTTGCTCATGGGTTCAACTCCTCGTTCCCACGCTCTGCGTGAGATCACTCCTCGTTCCCACGCTCTGCGTGGGGAACGCACCATCGCGACGCTCTGCGTCGCAGAACTGACCATAAACTGCTTCACGATCCGGCTCCGACTCGCCGCAGAGCGGCGGAGCGTGCGTTCCCACGGCAAAGCGTGGGAACGAACAACGCAGAGCGTGGTCATTCTGGCCAGGGCTGTTACTTGTAGATCTTCTTCTTGCGGTCTTCTTCGAGGCCGTCCCAGAAGGCGGCGATCGCTTCCAGCACCTCGCGGCCACCCTGGAAGAACTTCTCGCGATCGAAGTCGTCGTCAAAGTACACTTCTTCCAGCTCTTCCATGGTGTGGCTGGCGTGCTGGGCCTCGACGCGGTTATGCCAGGTGAAGAAGGCCAGCCGCAGCTTCGGATAGCGGGCTGCCTTCAGCTTCATGAGGCCGTCCTCCAGTTCCTGCCAGAAGCCGGCGGCGGCCCAGTTCTCGACGGCGAAGCTGGCCCCTTCGGCGATCTGGGCGTCTTCGCTGCCGTAGAGCCGGCGCATCTCGTCGCAGAAGTGCAGCGTGGAGGGGCGGCCGTGCCGGCGCTTGCCGATCTCCTGGAAGTTCATGCCGAGCCCTTCGGCCACCGCGGCGAGCCACTCGAAGTGGGCAGCGCGGAAACGGCACACGCCGCCGTCGACCGTGCCCTCGATGCTGACCAGGTCGGGGTCCCCTTCGCGGTCCTTGTCTTCGTCGCTGAGCGAATCGCGGGCGCCGACGGCCTGGCCCGGCTTGCGATAGATGACGCCGAGCTCGTTGAGGAGGATTTCACGGCTGGCCCGGGACTGGTCGATGGTCGGCGCGTTGATGACCTTCAAGAGGGCGGCGACCAGGAACAGGTTGGAGAACACCGAGAACTGGCGGATGAAGTGCTTGAGCTCCTCGTCGCTGACAGTGCCCTTCTGGAACCAGCGGGTGTAGACGTTGTCGACGATGATGCGGTGGTGCATGAGTTCCTTGTCGACGGCGGCCAGGAACTCGCGGAAGTCGTCGACCTGCTGTTCGGTGAGCTCGCCGCGCTTGAGTCGTTCTTCGATGCGCGGGGAGACGGCAGTCAGAGAGGCGGTCGCGGTAGCCATGATTCATCCTCCAGGTTCAATGGCGTCGCCGGACCCGCCGGCGAAGCACTGCCAGAATCAACGTCCGAGAGGGGAGAAACTAACAGTGGCTCTCGGGCCAGTTTGACATCCCACGTCGGTATTATAGTCGGCAGTGTTGGTAGTTGGCAGGAGGTTTTCGGCATTTTCTGCGACAGAATTGGCAACTCTGCATGCAGATTTGCCGATTTCCGCCTCACCAGGGGCACTCACAGCCAGTTCGAGCGGGGCCGCCGCTGCAGCCGCCACTGCTGCTGCCAGCGCGGCCCGCGACGCACGAAGGTGTTCTCACTCATCTCCGCGCTCAACTCTTCGCCCAGCACGAGGTCGTAATCGATCGGGCACGGAGCCGAGGCCTCGAGGAAGCTGCGGAACAGACCGTACACGATCTTGCCCACGGCCTCGTCGCTGACGAACCAGGCTTCCTTGCCGAACCAGGCGCCGCGGCCGCTGTGATTGCGGCTGACGCCGTAGAGGAAGCTGCCGTCGTCGAGCGTGCAGTGGTGGATCACGCCGCCCTGGAGGAGCATGTAGAGGGCCAGCGACTGGCTGAAGGCGGCCCAGCCCGCGCGGCGGCGGCCTTGCTCGAACCAGCGCAGCCAGGGGGCGGCCAGCGGCTTCATTTGCTGGGGCGGAGGGAGCGTGGCCTCGGCGGGCAGCGGCCCGACATCGCGTTCGCCGCGCAACGGCATGAAGTAGGCCGCGCGGGTGAGCTGGCCGTCGAAGCGGCCCGCCGTCACACTGCCCACGGCAATGAACTCGAGCCCGGGGGCCAGCACCAGCGGAACGAGTAGCTTGCCCGCCGGGCTGAGCTGCTCCAGCCAGGCCGGTTCGATCTCGGCGGCCGACGCCGTGACGATGATGCGGTCATAGGGTGCGCCGGCCGGGAAGCCCGCGCGGCCGTCGGCGTGCTCGATACGCACTTGCCGATTCGAGAAACGCCGCAAGCTGTCCCTGGCGCGCGAGAGCACGTCGCGATCGACATCGTTGCTGGTCTCGCGGCCCGGGCCGACGTGGTGGGCCAGCAGCGCCGCGTTGTTGCCCGTGCCCGGGCCGATCTCG
>JBFWSD010000396.1:0-6427 GCA_050248575.1 Gemmataceae bacterium | reverse complement strand
GTGCTGGCCGAGGAAGGCATCCCGCTGGATCGACTCAAGATTCGTGGCGAGCGGACGCCTTTCTTTTCAAAAGGGGGAACGGCCCGCCTGGCTCTTGCCCGCCGGGCTGCAGGCCAAAGAGGGCCACGATGAGCTGAACTCGAACGGACGTCGCCTCACTCTCTCCTTCGAACTGCCCCGCGGTGCCTACGCCACTTTGCTCGTCAAGCTGATCGAAGCGCACGGTTCCATTTAACGCTACATCTGGATCAGGCAAGCCGAGTGCGTTAGCTCCCGGATAGATTGCCGTCCTTTCTCTCCGGGGGCTAACGCCGGCCGTCGCGCACTTGCCCACGGCCTGTGAACCGGTTGGTTCAATGCGCCGTCGTGGAAATTTAGTGGTATGATGGGAATAGGCGGAGACTCGCCGCCTTCCATTTCTCGAGACTCGCAATGAGGCGCAACCTCGCCAAGCTGAGTTTGCTGATTGCTGCCTACGTGGCGACAGCCTGGCTGGCCCTCTATCTGGGAGCCATGAACGGGCTGGCCGCGGCCATCTGGGTGGTCACGGCCAGCTTGCTCACGCTGATCGCCGCCAACGCCGAGCGTCGCCGTGTTCATGCGGAGTTGCGCGAAAGCGAGGATCGCTATCGCAAGCTGGTCGAAACCTTCCCGGACGCCATCGTCATCAGCCGGGACGATCGCATCGTCTTCGCCAACCCGGCGGCGCAACGATTCTTCGGAGCCCAGGCGGGCACGCTGGAGGGCCGCTCGCTCGTCGGCTTTCTCGATGTTACCAAGCCGCTGCCTCCAGGCCGGACCGGCTTCACCGATCTCAAGCTGCCCGGCCTGCCCCGCGAATACCGCCTCACCAGGCTCGACGGCAGCGTCATTGATGTCGAGCTGGCGGTCATTCCCTTCCGCGATCAGGGCAGCGCGGCTCACCTGTTCGTGCTTCACGACGTCTCCGAACGCACACGGGCGGAAAACGCCGTGCGCGAAAGCGAGTCGCGCTATCGCCTGCTTGCCGAAACCTCCCCCGATTCCATTCTGCTCGTCGACACACGCGGCCAGATCCTGTGGTGCAATCGCCAAACCAGCGAGCTCTTCGGCAGAACCCTCGACGAATTGAAGGGGCTCGACGCCTTCGACCTGGTCGCCGAAGAAGACCGCGCACGCGCCCAGGCCAGTCTGCAAACAACGTTGACCGAAGGCACAGTCGAACGGATGGAATACGTGCTGCTCCGGCGTGACGAGCGTTTTCCGGCCGAGGCCTGCGCCGCCTTGATCCACAGCCACGACGGCAAGCCAGCGTCGGTGATCGCGGTGATCCGCGATATCAGCGCCCGCAAGCAGGCCGAACTGAGCCTGCGGGCTGCCCTGCGCGAAAAAGAAACATTGCTCAAGGAAATCCATCATCGCGTCAAGAACAACCTGGCGGTGATCGACAGCCTGCTCAATTTGCAGGCGGGCGCCGTGGAAGAAGCGGCTGCACTCGAGGCCCTGCTGGAAAGCCGCAATCGCATTCGTTCGATGGCGGCCGTGCACGACAGCCTCTACCGGGCCAAGGACTTCTCACGCATCGAGCTGGGCAACTACTTGCACGACCTCTGCGACAGCCTGTCGTACACCTACGGCGGCGCCCAACGCCAGCTCGAGATGCGCGTGCAGGTTGAATCGCTCGAGGTAGGCCTCGACCTGGCCATTCCGCTCGCCCTGATCGTGAACGAGCTGGTCTCGAACGCACTCAAACACGCCTTTCCGCCGGGCCGGTCGGGCTGGATCGAAGTCTCACTGGTGCACGGCCAGAACGGCGACGCCATCCTGTCTGTCGCCGACAGCGGTGTGGGCGTGCCCGCCGAACTCGACATTGCCCATCCCACCACGCTTGGTCTCGAACTGGTCAGCACCCTGGCCGAGCAGATCAACGGGCAACTCGAACTGAGCCGCACGGGAGGCAGCCGCTTCCGAATCGCCTTCCCTCACCGAAGTACGCGCACCGGGCAGCCCCACGAAGTCTATGGCTGATTCGCTTGTGCCACTTGCCGCTGCGGCCTAGACTCGTCAGAGGGCGCGTTTCCTCGCTGGCGCGTCGGGCTAACGAAGTTGTTTCCAACCGCACTCGCGAGCATGGCCCATGTCAGCACCGAGCCTGCACACCGCCGCACTGAAAGACTGGCTCGAGCGTCTTCGTGCCGGCGATCCTGCCGCGCCGCAAGAACTGCTCCAGCACACGCAGCAACGCCTGGAACGTTTGGCCCGCAAGATGCTCCAGCGTTATCCGTCCGTACATCGCTGGGTGGAGACGGCCGATGTCTTGCAGAATGCCAGCTTGCGACTGCTGCGTTCACTCGAACGAGTGCCGGTGGATTCGGTGCCCGGCTTCTTCGGGCTGGCTGCCACCGAGCTGCGCCGGGAACTCATCGATCTGGCGCGGCACTTCTATGGCAAGCTTGGCGCCGGCGCCAACCACGCCAGCGGTTCTGCGCCCGATGTGCCCGCCCCGAACCAGGAACCGGGCAGCCTCGACCAGTGGTGCGCCTTCCATGAGCAAGTCGACTTACTGCCCGACGAGCAACGGGAGGCCGTACATCTCCTGTTTTACCAGGGGCTCGCACAAGCGGAGGCAGCACAGCTTTTGAACATCTCGCTGCGCACCTTGCAGCGCCGCTGGCAGGCGGCGTTGCTTGCCCTGCACGAGTCCTTGCACCGTCCCGGGGAGGGCCATGTCTGATACAAGCCAGCTCGACGAACTGTTGCTCGACTGGCAAGAGGCTCGCGCCCGCGGCGATCGACGCACGCCCGAAGCACTGGCGGCGGGCTCCCCTGCCCTGCTGGATGAGCTGCGCCGCCGCATCCAGGCACTCGAACAGATGGAGTCTTTCCTCGAGTGGGAGCCTTGCGACCCGGAGCAGACCGCGCCTGCGGTCGTCTCAGGATTGTCCGGCGTGCCTGAAATACCGGGCTACGAAATCCTGGCAGAGCTGGGCCGCGGCGGCATGGGCGTCGTTTATCGAGCCGTGCAAAAATCGACCAGGCGACAGGTGGCCCTCAAGGTGCTGTTGCACGGGCGGCATGCTTCGCCCCGGCAGCGGCTACGCTTCGAGCGCGAAATCGACCTCGCGGCCTCGCTACGACATCCCAACATCGTCACTCTGTACGAGAGTGGCACCGCCGCCGACGGCCTGAATTACTTCGCCATGGAACTGGTGCCCGGTTGCTCGCTGGGAGAACACCTGGCAACACGGCCCCCGCGCGATGAGCTTCTTGCACTATTCCGCAAGATTTGCAGTGCGGTCAACTATGCACATCAGCGCGGCATCATGCACCGCGACCTCAAGCCGGGCAACATCCGCATCGACGAGGAGGGTGAGCCCCACATCCTCGATTTCGGACTGGCCAAGTCCGCGGCGGCCAGCGACGACGACGATGGCCTGACCGCCACGGGCGAGTTTGTCGGCACCATCGCCTATGCCTCCCCCGAGCAAGCGGCTGGCGCGGCCGAGCAGATCGATCTCCGCACCGATGTTTACGCGCTGGGAGTTATCCTCTATGAACTGCTCACGGGAGCACTGCCCGTTCCCCCCGGGCCGCTGGCTGCCATGCTGCGTGCGATCCTCGAAGGTGAGCCGCTCAGCCCGAGCGCGCAAAGGCGCTTGCAGCCCGGCGGCTATCCGACCGATGAGTATCTCGATGCGGTTGTCTTGAAAGCGCTGGCACGCGCGCGGCAGGATCGCTATCAGACCGCCGGCGAGCTGGCCGCCGATATCGAGAACTACCTGGCGGGCAAACCGATCCAGGCTCGCCCGCCCGGTGTGGCTTCCTTGATCTGGGCCTGGATGCGCCAGAACGTGGGCACTGCCTTTCGCATCGTCGGCATTGGCGTGGTGTGCGGCAGTTTGAGTGCCATCCTCGCGGGCATGCCGCGCATGCTCCCCTTTCTCAGCATTCACTGGGCCGCGGAGGCACGGCTTGCGGGCGGCAATGTTGCCCCGGGTACAGTCGTGCCCCCCTGGTTATTACAACTGTTGACCCTGGGGGCCATGTTGCCCTTCGCAGGCATGGGGCTGTTGCTCTGCTGGCTGGTTCGCCCACGCACGCGCTGGGATGATGCCTTGGCCGGGCTGGCCGCCGGGCTGGTCGCGGGTCTCACCGCCTTCGCGGCTTGCGGGGGCTGGGGATCGGTCGTGGCCCTCGCCGTGGTCCCGGTGCAGGCCGATCTGAGCGTGCTTGGCGAACCCGACGATGCACCGCTGCTCGCCCGCTATCCCCAGCTGGCCGATCTCTCCGCCGAACAGCGCCGTTATCTCCTCCGCGACAAGATCCTGGGCGATCTGGTCGCCGGCATCCCGCTTGGCATCTGGCTCGGGCTTGCACTCACGGTCGGTGCGTTTGCGGCCTTCGGCATACTCGGTGCGATCCTGGCCGGCATCCTGACGCGCCGCGCGGGCAGCCTGCGTGCGGCACTTCCCCCCTACCTCGAAGGGACGCTCTTCGCCACCGGCATGGTGCTCGTCGTCTACTTGCAAGCGTTCTTTCCGCCCCGGCCCTCCGCGGGACGGACGCTGGCCATGATCACGTTCGCCGCGCTGGCCTGCCTGGCGCCGTGGATGGTCGTGCGGAACTGGAGCTGGCCGCGTCGGGCCGCGCTCTACGTGCTTGGCTTCGTGGTGATTGGCCGATTGACGTTGCCCGTGCTGCCATGGAGCGTGGATGGCATCGTGGTCGCGCTGGCGCTGGCAGCCCTGCTGCTCGAGCGGCCGAAGTCGGCCACGATCGAAACGCCTCAATAAGTGATCCACGAATAGATGCGGACAAAGTCGGTCAGCGGCACTTCGAAGACGCCCCCCTTGGTCAGGTAACCGTGTTCGATGCTTGCCGCCGCCTCCAGGCCGATCAGGTCCTTTGGCTCGAAGTTCAGCCCCAGCGGGTTCCAGATCTTCACCTTGTCCGCCTGCGCATCGAAATCAAGGATCGTGTAGCAGTGGTTGGCAATCATCCCGGGCGGCACTTTCGCTTTCTTGCCTGTCATGGCCACCAGCACGCTCTTGCGTTCCACGCCCGAACGAAGGACATCGCGCACACCATCGAGACTGGCGCCTCCCTGCCCCTGGAGGGCGAGAATCTTGCCCGCCTGGCCCGTGAGCAGTTGCATGACCCGCGCAGGATAGCCGTAGTTGAGCACATCCTCGGGCAGATCGAAGCGGCCATTCTCCTTGGCCAGCCGATGCTTGCCGTAGGCCGTTTCCAGAATGTTGAGCCAGAGCCCTTGCTTGCCGCAGCGGCTGGAAAGGACGATCAGCCCGTCGCTCAGCTTCGGCACGTGGATGAACTCGCCGTCGTGGAAGGTGACATCGCACGAGAGGTCGTCGCGGACCCGGATCAACTTGCGGATCTCGTCCGGGCGATGGTGGGCCAGCGCGCCAAGCGTGGCAATCAGATAGCAATCGGCGAGGTGGCCCTGCGCAATGCCGTTGATCGTCGGCGCCCCCGGCCCAAAGATCTGCCGGTCGACCTGATCGAGGTGCTGACAGCCATCGCGATAGAACGGCTCGAGCTTGTCGGCGGCAGCAAGCAGTTCATCGAGGCTGGCCAGCAACTCGCGCTGCTCGCCTCCACCCGAAGTGGGCTGCGTGTGAAAGTACCCCCTGTGAATCGCCGCCAGGGCCGCGGCCTGATCCCCGGTGACATGCGGGCTGCTTACCAGCTTGTCGACCTGGACGAACGACAGATTCTTCTCTTTCTCATTCCCGGCCCAGGCATCGAAATGCTCGTGGATGGTCTGCTTGACGCCCCATTCTTTGCGGCTCTTGAGGCCGAGTTCTTCCTCGGCCCCTTCCACGAGGTTCTCGACCTTCTTGATCATGGGGTTGTCGCGGCCCTCTTCCTTGCCCACGTAGTAGAGGATGGCGAACAGAGCCCCCACGCCAAACACCAGCCAGCCCAGGCTGATCAAGCTCTTCGGTCTCATCGAGACAACTCCAGAGATGGGACGAGGAGAGAATCTCAGGAGTATACGTCATCCCGCGTGCGCCAGTTCGCATAGTGACGACAGCTCAGGGTAATCACCAGCGAGGACACGCGAGGGCACCCGAATGCATGCAGCGTCCGGCCGCGCAAATGTCTCTCTTCCTTGCAGCTCCTTGACATCGGGCCATGTTCGCGGGGAGAATGATCCTCGGCTGCCCAAACGCTGCATCCCACCTTTCGCCTGCACAGAGGATCCTGCCATGACCTTGGCCCGTTGCCTGCCCGGGTTGCTTGTTGCCCTGCTGATGGTCTCGACGTCAGCGGCGGCCGAGCTGAAGGAAACCAAGCTGCCGTTCACCGGGCTGCCCCCCGCCAAGCTGGTGCCCGATCTGTGCCTGGTGAAGTATCAGGTGCGGACCTCGTCGCCCGAGTGCCAGGCGTTCTTCGATCAAGGGCTGGGCTTCTTCTATTCCTACGT
>JBFWSD010000395.1:0-6427 GCA_050248575.1 Gemmataceae bacterium | reverse complement strand
TGTACAAGGGCGAGACCGCCATGGAAAAGCTGATGGCCCATCAGCAAGACCCGATTCCTTCGCTGCGGAAGCGTCGGCCCGAGGTGCCTGCCGAGCTGGAAAACATCTATCAGCGCATGGTCGCGAAGAAGGTGGACGACCGCTACCAGTCGATTGCGGAACTCGTTACCGACCTGGAGGCCTGCCTGGGCAAGTGTTCTGCCATCACGGCGAAAGTGAACCTCGACGAGACACGGGTTGTTGGCGTGGATGACGGCGACGACTTCGACGCGGATAGCGAGACCAGGACCGAATACCCAGGCGACGATTCTTCGCGGACCAAGCTGCTGGAATCGGAGCGCGTCCCATCAGCGCAGCGCAAGTGGCTGATTGCAGCAGGCGTCGGCGGGCTGGTCCTCGTCGTCGCCGTTGTGCTCTTCTTCATGCTGGGCGGGCCACGCCAGAGTGATGGCACGGATCGTGCAAATACGAGCCCGCCCGGTTCCGAGGCAGCCTGGCTGAAAGAAGTCCAGAGCAAGCCGGCGGCAGAACAGGTGGACGCGGTCGTGGCCCAGCTGCGCGAGCGCAATCCGGGCTACGCAGGCTTCGTCGGCAAGAATATCGTAGATGGCGTGGTCACCGAATTTGCCATGAACACCGACAAGGTCAAAGACATCTCGCCCTTGCGGGCGCTGGGCGGGCTGACTCACCTGAACATTTCCGGGTCGGCAGCACAAAAAGGGCAACTCGAAGATCTCAGCCCGCTGCGCGGCTTGCCCCTCACGCACCTGATGATCAACAACACGCGCGTGCGCAACCTGTCGCCGTTGCAGGGCATGCAACTCGTCGAGCTGCAAGCGGAACGAACGCAGGTGTCCAACCTGTCGCCCCTGGAAGGAATGCCGCTGGTCAAGCTGAACCTGGCCGACACGCCGGTGAACGACCTGAGTCCGCTCCGCGGTTTGCCGCTGCAAGAACTGAGTTGCCCGATCGGGCCGGGCGACCTGCGCATCATCCGCCAGATCAAGTCGCTACGCGTGGTCAACGGCAAGCTCGTGCCCGAATTCTTGAAGAGATTTGGCCCGCTGCCCAAGGGCTTCGATCCGGATTGACGATGGAAGACATCACCCAGCTACTGGCCTATGCGGGGCGGATCGCGCTTGTCCCGCTGATCGGCTACGGCGTACTCCGGCTCGGGCAGCGCTGGCCGTGGGGCACGCTCACTCTGTTGTTTGCACTCATCGCGCTGGGAACAGGAGCGCTGACCTATGTGGCCCGCGATGGTTTCTCGATCGAGCCCACATCGCGGCGCATGGAGTTTGGCTCGGAACTGGGCAGCTGGTGCTTCGTGGTCGGCGCCGTGCTCGTGACGCTGGGCTGCCCGGCGCTTCTTCTTGTGCCCATTGCCCGGGCTCGCAACGGGGAACGAACCGGTCCGGTCGGGATTCAGTGGGTCGTCGTCCTGATGGGCTACTTCGTGGCCTGTGCCATCTTCGGCATGGTGCTCTACTCGTGGCTGACAGCCATCGTCAAGTAGTCGGACTCGCTGATCACCCCAGGGCCGTATACGATCACTGCAACGCCAACGACTCCCGCCACGGGCTGTCCTCAAGGAGCCAATCATGCAGCGCATCGGTTTGATCCTTCTCGCCGCATTGCTCGTCTCGATTCCCATGCCGGCCGCCGAAGAGGGCTTTGTGCCCCTCTTCAACGGCAAGGACCTCACGGGCTGGGTACAAGTGAATTGCGCCCCCGATACGTTCACCGTCAAGGACGGCGTCATCGTCACCACCGGTGTCCCCACCGGCGTGCTCCGCACCGAGCGCATGTACGAGAACTTCATCCTGGAGGTGGAGTGGAAGCACCTGAAAGAGAAGGGCAACTCGGGCGTGTTCATCTGGGGGGACGCGTTGCCGGCCCCGGGCACGCCGTTCGCGCGCGGCATCGAAGTCCAGGTACTCGATGGCCGCAATACCGAGAACTACACCAGCCACGGCGACATCTTCAGCATTCAAGGGGCGACCTGCAAGCCGGACCGGCCCCACCCGAACGGCTGGGCCCGCTGCTTGCCCAGCGAGAAGCGCTGCAGGCCGGCAGGTGAATGGAATCATTACCGCATCGTATGCAACGACGGCGCCATCAAGCTGTCGGTCAATGGCAAGGAAGTGTCGGGCGTGAGTGAATGCCGCCCGCGCAAGGGCTACATCTGCCTCGAGGCCGAAGGCTCCGAGTGCCACTTCCGCAATCTCAAGATCAAGGAACTGCCCTCCACCAAGCCGAAGCCCGAAGAGGTGGCACTTGCCGACCAGGGCTTCAAGACGCTTTACACCGGTCTCGATCTGTCGGGCTGGAGACAAGACGATGGCCACAAGGGACACTGGCAGCCCATGGACTGGAAGCTCGTCTACAACGGCAAGTCCACTGCCAAGGACAAGAACCTGTGGAGCGAGAAAGAGTACGGCGACTTCGAGATGATCTGCGACTGGCGTCTGACGGGGAAGCCGGTGAAGACCAGGCGGCCCGTGATTTTGCCCAGCGGCGACTACGCCATGGAAGACGGCAAGCAGAAGGAAGTGGAAGTCCTCGATGCCGGCGACAGCGGCATCTACCTGCGCGGCACGAGCAAGGCGCAGGTCAACATCTGGTGCTGGCCCATCGGTTCGGGCGAAGTCTACGGATATCGCACCGACAAGAACCAGCCCGCCGCGGTCCGCGCGGGGGTCACTCCCAAGGTGGTGGCCGACAACAAGCTGGGCCAGTGGAATCGCTTTCACATCACGATGAAGGGCGACCGGCTCAGCGTGAAGTTGAACGGCAAGCTGGTGCTCGACAAGGCGCAACTGCCCGGCGTGCCCGCCAAGGGGCCGATTGCCCTGCAACACCACGGCGACGCCATCGAGTTCGCCAACCTGTTCATCCGCCAACTGGCCGACTGAAAAAACTCGGCGCCAGCACACCATGGACCTGGAGGCTCCCGTCTCCCACAATGACCGCACGCGCCTGATGACGGTTTCCCTTTTCTCGCTGCGGAGAGCGGGCTGCATGCAAGACTTTGAAAAACTGGGGGTCTTCTATCTTGGCCGCAGCTACGATGCTGCCGAGAAGAGGCCCCGCGACGATCTCATCCTCTACGACTCGCGCGACCTGGTCACGCATGCGGTCTGCCTCGGCATGACGGGCAGTGGCAAGACCGGCCTGTGCCTCAGCATCCTGGAAGAGGCCGCCATCGACGGCATCCCCGTTCTGGCCATCGATCCCAAAGGGGACTTGCCGAATCTGCTGCTGACGTTTCCCAAGCTGCGGGGCAGCGACTTTGCCCCGTGGGTCAATACCGAGGATGCGCGCAAGGCGGGCCTCTCCAATGAAGAGTATGCCGCCGCGCAGGCCAGGCTGTGGAAAAACGGGCTCGCCGAATGGGGCCAGGACGGCGCCCGCATCCAGAGGCTGCGCGATGCGGCCGACTTCGTCATCTACACGCCGGGCAGTACCGCCGGGCTGCCCATCTCGGTCTTCAAATCCCTCGCGGCCCCCGAGCAGGCCCTGGTCAACGACAGCGAGCTTTTCCGCGAACGCGTGAGTGGCATGGCCACCAGCCTGCTTGCCCTGCTCGGTATCGACGCCGATCCGGTGCAGAGCCGCGAGCACATCCTCATCTCCACGATCCTGTCTACGGCCTGGAAACAGGGCCAGTCGCTCGACCTGCCGGCACTGATCCAGCAGATTCAAGCGCCGCCCTTGACGCGTGTCGGGGTGCTGGACCTCGACTCGTTCTTCCCGGCCAAGGACCGCTTCGCTTTGGCGATGGCGTTCAACAATCTGCTGGCCGCGCCCGCCTCGGAAGCCTGGCTGCAAGGAGAGCCGCTGGACGTGGCCGCCTTCCTGCACACTCCGGCGGGCAAGCCGCGCGTGAGCATCTTTTCCATTGCGCACCTCAACGACACCGAGCGCATGTTCTTCGTGTCGATGCTGCTCAATGAAGTGGTCAGCTGGATGCGTGCCCAGCCCGGCACGAGCAGCCTGCGTGCCCTGGTGTACATGGATGAGATCGCGGGCTACTTTCCGCCCGTGGCCAATCCTCCCTCGAAGGCGCCGCTGCTCACGCTGCTCAAGCAAGCGCGGGCGTTCGGGGTCGGCCTGATGCTGGCAACACAGAACCCGGTCGACATCGACTACAAGGGGCTATCGAACGCGGGCACCTGGTTTCTGGGCCGCCTGCAAACCGAACGCGATCAGGCCCGCATCCTCGACGGCCTCGAAGGAGCGGCCAGCGGCAGCTTCAACCGCCGCGACATGGAGAAGATCCTCTCCGGGCTAGGCAAGCGCGTCTTCCTGATGCACAACGTTCACGAGGACGGCCCGGAACTGTTCCAGGTGCGCTGGGCCATGAGTTACCTGCGCGGCCCGCTGACGCGCAGCCAGATCAAGGTGTTGATGGAACAGCGTGCCACGGAGGAGACCGAGGATGAAGAGGAGCCCGCCCCACCATCCGCCGCCAAGCCTGTCGCGAAGGGGGAGTCCGGCACGCGGCCCCTGTTGCCCCCCGAGGTGCCGCAGTACTTCGTGCCGGTGAATACCACGCCACCCGCGGGCAGTTCGCTGATCTATCGGCCCATGATCCTCGGCTGCGCGCAAATCCACTTCAGCCAGGCCAAGGGCAACGTCGACACAAATCGAAGTGTCGCGCTGCTGACCGACGCGGCGGATTCGCTCGACTGGCAGAACGCCGCAGAGGTGGAGTGGACCGAGGCCGACCTGGTCCGCGCCCCCGACGATGACGCGCTGTTCGCGAATCTGCCCGCCGCCGCGGCCAAGGGCAAGAGTTACGACGCCTGGAAGAAGACCCTGGCCACCGCGCTGTATCGGGGTCAGCGACTCGAACTGCTGCTGAGCGACAGTGTCGGCGTCTATTCGCGACCGGACGAGACCGAGCGTGACTTTCGCGTCCGGCTCAAGGATGCGGCCCGCGAGGAACGGGATTTGCGCGCCGAGAAGCTGCGTCACAAGTACGCGCCGAAGATTGCCGCGCTGGAGGATCGGATTCGCCGCGCCAAGCAAGCGGTCGATCGCGAGCAGGATCAGGCCAGCCAGTCGCGCTTGCAAACGGCGATTTCTTTCGGGGCCACCGTGCTCGGCGCCTTCCTGGGCCGCAAGAAGCTCAGTGCGGGCACCGTCGGAAAAGCCGCCACCACGGCACGCGGCGTCGGCCGTTCCGCGAAGGAAGCCAAGGACGTCGCCCGGGCCGAGGAAACCGTGAAGGCCCTCGAGCAGCAACTCGCCGACCTCGAAGCGGAGTTCCAGGAAGAGCTAACCGCCCTCGAGTCGGCAGTCGACCCGCTTACGGAGAAGTTCGAGACGGTGGTGGTGAAACCGAAGAAGACCGACGTGAGCGTGAGCCTGGTGACGCTGTTATGGCTGCCCGCGTGGCAGCAGCCCGATGGCAGCACGGTCGACGGATGGGAGTGAGAGCCGCCTCTGGGATTCGAACCCAGGACCCCAGCTTTACGAAAGCTGTGCTCTACCGCTGAGCTAAGGCGGCACGGTAAGGACTTACGTCGACTCTATTTTTGCTTGACACCCGTCTGACACCCGATTATCCTCCAAACAAGATGGCCGGCCGCTGTCACGACCGGCCTCGAACGCAGCGAACCTGTGATGGAGGATCGCCATGTCCAGCAGACATTCTACAGCCCCGTCCAGTCCCCGCAAACCCGAACAGCAGCAGCCTGACACCCAGGCTGACACCCGGACGACACCGGAGCGACCGGCGGGTTCGCCGCTGTCGTGGCATGGGCCAACGCGCCGCTGGTACAAAAAGATCAGAGGACGGCGCGTTTACTTCGGGCGCGGCACTCATGCCGAGGCCCTCGAAGAGTACAACCGCCAGAAGGACGACCTGCACGCTGGACGGCTACCACGAGAGGAACAGGACGGCCTTACCGTCTTTCAACTCATCGGGAAGTTCCTCACCGCGAAGGAAGCACAGCGTGACGGCGGCGAGTTGACCGAACTCACCTACATGGCCTACGCCGACATCTGCAAACGAATTCTAAAGGTGTTCGGCCGCAACCGTCTTGTCGCTGACCTGGGGCCTTCCGACTTCGCCAAGCTCCGTGCATCGATGGCCAAGAACTGGGGGCCTATCCGGCTCGCCACCGAGATCGTCCGCGCTCGCACTCCCTTCAACTGGGCCTGGAAGCAACGGAAGGATACGCACCTCATTCAGCCTGTATCCTTCGGTGACTCGTTCAACATGCCGGCGAAGCACATCATCCGTCAAGCCAAAGCAGAGAAGGGACCGCGTCTGTTCGAAGCCGCCGAACTGCGGACGCTGCTGGAGATCGCCGGGCAACCCATGAAGACGATGCTACTGCTCGGCATCAACTGCGGCTTCGGTAACGCCGACGTGGGGCATCTGCCGCTGAAGGCGCTCGACCTCGACCGTGAGATC
>JBFWSD010000394.1:0-6434 GCA_050248575.1 Gemmataceae bacterium | reverse complement strand
CTACGAGAAGCTGCCGATCGTCAGCCGGGTGGTCGAGGTGGCCTCGCTGGTGCCCGGGCAGCAGGACGACAAGCTGCCCAAGCTGGCCGACATCGAGCGGCGTCTGGAGAAGCTGCCCGCGCGCGGCCGCATCATTCCACATGCCGAACCGAGCGTGCGGCTACTCAAGACCGAACTCGAATGCCTGGCGGGCTCGCTCCAGCCGCTCGCCGACAACTGCCCGAAGGCTCAGAACCGCCGCGTCCTCACGGAGCTAAGACACAGCTTGCTCGACCTGCGCGACCGCCTTGATGAAGAAGATGCCGCCGGGCTGCGCCAATTCGAGGAACGCCTGGCCGGCGACCTGGCCGAAGACCTCCATCAGCTCAAGGATGTATCGCACGCCCAGGCCATCACGCTGGCCGATCTGCCCACCGGGCTACGCGAACGCTACGTCGGCAAGAGCGGCAAGTGGCTGCTGCGCGTTTTCGGCAAAGACTCGCTCTGGGAATACGAGCCGCTGGTGCATTTCGCCGACGAGATCCGCACCGTGGACGCCGAAGCGACCGGTAAGCCCTTCGCCACGCTGGAAGGGCTGCAAGCCATGCGCTCCGGATTCCTCTGGGCCGGGCTGTACGCCTTGCTGGCGATCGTGACCGTGCTCATCATCGATTTCCGCAAGCCGCGTTATATCCTGGCGGCCTTGACGCCACTGGCCCTCGGCCTGGTCATGCTGCTCGGCATCATGGGGCTGTACGGGCTGCCCCTCAACCCGGCCAACATGATTGCCCTGCCCTTGATCCTGGGCATCGGCATCGACAACGGCATTCACGTCGTACACGACTACAAGACGCGGCGGCGCCAGGGCACCTACGTGCTCAGCCGCGCTACCGGCCGCGGCATCATGGTCGCCTCACTCACCACCATCCTCGGCTTCGGCACGCTGATGATCTCGCATCATCGCGGTCTGTTCGGATTGGGGCTGGTGCTGGCCCTCGGCGTCGCGTGTTGCATGCTCGCCTCGCTGGTGTTTCTGCCCGCGATGCTGTCGCTCATGGGCCAGAAACAACAGAAGCGCCGCGCCGCGGCCATCACGACTCTTCGCTTCCCTCAGGAATCGCGCCGGGCAGCGTGAATACTCACCGGAAGCCCTCAATCCAGCTCGTCATCTTTCGGTTCGGGATACTTGGCCCGGAACCTGGCAAAAGCCGGGCCGCGCAGGATGGGGCCCAGTTCCTCGTCGGCGTAACAGCGCGAGATCAGATAGCTCGGCGCCTTTAGTTGTTCGAGAACTGCACAGGCCCCCTCGACATTGCCGCCGGCTGCATGGGCCAGCACCAGCAAATCGCCGTTGTAGGACCTATCGGTAACGATGGCCTCGGCCTGATGCACGGCCTCTTCGAAGCGGCGGAGCTTGATCAGGCACAGCACCAGGTAGCGATCCCGCTTCCATTGATGCTGAGGCCGGGCCAGCAACTTCGCTTCCCCCAGGATGGTGGCCAGCACGCCGGCGTAGTCCTTCTTGAGCATGCGCTTGTCGAGTTCCCAGCTCGGCAAGCCTGGATCGTTGGGCCGCACCTGGCGACGCCAGTCGATGATCTGCCCGAGCTGATCGGGCTGCTTTTCGTTGATGCACTGCTGCACCAAGGCCTGGAAGCGACGCCGAGACAAGCCGTACTCGGCGCAGGTGGCCAGGGCGCGGCCGCGCTTGACGCGAACCAGGAACAAGGCGTCTTCGAAGAGGTAGCCGTTGGCCTCGCCCGCGCCACGTTCGCAGGCCAGCTTCAGTTGCTGCTCCGCCGGTCCGAGTGCTCCAGAGGCCAAATAGGAATGGCCCCGGTAGTAGTGCAGCCACGGATCGTGCGGCGCGTGCTGGTGGTGTTCGTTGAGCAAGGGACCAAGCTCGTCGTGCTTTCCTTGTTGGTGGAGCAACCGGGCCAGGGTCACGAAAGCGCGTTGCTTGTCCGGCACCAGGCGGTAGCCTTCGAGGGTCAGGCCCGCTTCGTGCAGGTCGGTGACGATCTGCTCGGAGTAGTGCGAGCGCTGCCAGGTTTCCGAAGCAAGCTCGCCAGCTTTCTGAAAGAGCGGGAGCGCTTCCTTCGGCTTCTTGGCCAGCAGCCGTGCCCGCGCCTGGAAGAAGAATAGTTCGGCCTGGTTGTTGGTATTCGGCCGATGCAGTTCGATGAGCTGTTCCAGCTCGGCGGGCTTCCGGTCGGCGATACACAGATAGGCCAGCCTGGAGAAAGTAAGCGCGCGTTCCTCGGCAGCGGCGTCTCGATAGGCAGCCAGTCCGTGACCGCCCTGATACTGAGCGTTCAGCAGGGGGTAGGTGATGCGCCGATTCAAGTCCTCATCGCCCGCGGCCAGTGCCTTGCGATAAGCGGCGACGGCCTTGTCCCAGTCCATGGCCCGTTCCAGGCCCCGCCCCAGCACGAACTGCAACCACGGGTCCTCAGGGTGCTTGGCCTGGTGCAGCTTGATGACTTCTTCCAGCTTCGCGACGGTGTCGGGATCTCGATCATACTCCAGCAGGTCGAGGAAACGGCGAAAAGCAACCCGTGCATCGGGCACGGCCTGGTAGGCCAGTTTCGTTTGCCCCGCCTGGCACATGTCGTAGCAAAAGTTGGTGATGAGCGACTGCTGCCCGTCGTCGCGAAACTCGACTTTCAGTGCAGCCTTGAAGAGGGCCACGGCTGCCGCATATTCCTTCTGCTTGATCTTGATGCGGAAACGATAGCTGAGCACTTCGAGACTGGCAGGCTCGACCGCCGCATGAACGTCCAGCAGTGCCGCCAGTTCGTCGAAGCGGCCAGCCTCGAAGAGCAGTTCGGTAAGCTGTTCCAGCGTCTCTTCGCGCGGGCCAATCTGTTCGTAGGCCTCGCGATGGTGCCCGCTGTGATAACGCGCCACGATGCGGCTGTAGCGATACCTCTCCAGCACTTCTTCGTCGGGAGGCTGCTTCATGCCCTCCTGGAAAAGCGCGTCGGCCTGCGTAAATTCCGCGCGATTGACGAGGATCTCAGCGCGCACGAAGCAGAGCAACGGATCGTCGGGGTGCTGGCGCAGGTGCTCGGTGCTGAGCTGTTCCAGAGAATCATCATCGTACTGAAAATGTTCGGCCAGGATGGCGAAGGCCGCCCGGCGGTCGGGTGCGGCCCGGTAGGCTTCCACAACATCTTGCTCCCGGGCCAGCATGGGCAGGAACTCGGCCGCAAGCTCTTGCCGGCGGTCGGCATCGGCCTCATCGGCCAGTGCTGCCTTGAAGAGGTCGACGGCAGGCCCGTGCTCGTGGCGGGCCAGCCGGGCCAGGGCCAGATAGTATTTGCCGGATGGATAAAGTGGATCTGCCTGGTTCATGGCCCAGGCCAGGTCGAAGAGCACGCCGAATTGTCTACGGCTGGTCAAGCTGGGAGCCGAGATATCGAAGCACTCGCGTTGATGAACCAGGGCGTTGAAGCGGCGATTGAGGTCGTCGCGCGGGTCGGCATCGTTGAGGGATTCGAGCAGCCCGACGAAGGCGTCGCCATAACGGGGCTCGAGATCGAGGGCGCGGCGATACGATTCAGCGGCCCGCTTCCAGTTGGCCGTGCCGCGAAAGCCCACGCCCAGCTCGAGCAGCAAGTAGGAATCCTCGCCCACGCGTTCGCGATAGCGTTCGAGCAAGGGCAACGCCTTGTCGTATTCGCCCTGGTCGTTGTGGGCCAGCCCGCCGAGGTAGTCAAAGATTGGCATGTCGGGGCGATGCTTGCGGCCCAGAGCGATCTGCTCCAGGCATTGCACGTTGTCCTGAATGTTGAAGGCCACGCGGGCCTTGACCAGGGCACGCACCGTTTCCAGCGGGGGAGGCAGTTCCCCGTCGCCGACCTGTTTCAGGAGTTGCGTGGCCCGGGCATCGTTTTCGGCATTGATCTGGGAGATGGCCTCGCGCAGCAGACGGGCGGCTTCGAGGTCCTTGCGGTGGGGCAAAGCCACCGCCGCCACGTCCGCCGAAAAGCGGATGCCAAAATCGAGGTCCTCGAGGTCGTAGATCTTCCACGTGCCATGCCGGCGCGTCAGCCACCAGCGCATGCGCCGGGTGTCTGCCTCCGTGTAATGGCGGGCAATCAGCACGAGATTGTCGTCTGGCAAGCGCTCGAAGTGGCACAGCTCCGACCGTCTCCAGGCCAGCATCCGCGCGTGCAACTCGAGGGCATGGGTCAACTTGTTGCGCAGGCCCGGCGCCATCCAGCGCTCGTTCGCGTCAACCAGTCCCTGCTTGACCATCTCGGTCAGCAGCCGATCGTCATCGAAATGGTGTGCGGCACGCCGGCCGTCGCGGTGCTGAAAAGCATCGCCGACTTGCTGGAAGATGGGCTGGAGTTCGATAGCCAGGATGTCGGCGCCGGCCAGCCCTTCGGGGGGCTCCAGCTCCTTCCTGTCCCCGGGGAAGGTCGCTTCAAAGAAGTCATCGTTGGGAATGTCAATGTCGCGTGCGTCGCCAATGATGAAGAGGCTGACAAAGATCATGAGCACGAGGACAATGACCGGGCCGCCAATGAGGAAGGGAATGAATAGCCCGCCGAACCAGTCGCTGCGGCGCCGGGTGTGGGCCGCCTGCTGCCCGATCTCGGCAAACGCGCTCTGCGCATCTTCTTCCTGCTGTCTTGGAGACGGGGGAGCGATGACCTCGAGGTTGTCATCAAGGATCATCGGCCGTTCCGCAATGCGCGGACTGACAGCCGGCGCTTCGACGGGCGGAATGGGCGGAACACTCTCTTCAATCGCCGGCGCGACGAAGGTAGTGCCGCAGCCGGGGCACTGAACGGACTTGCCCGCCAGGCTAGGCGTTAGAACCAGACCGCGATTACAGGATGGACAGGCGATACTCATGGCCCACCTTGCCAAGAGGACGTTGGCTGCGTCCTTTGATTGTAATTTGCCTCCGGTCGTCCGCAAGCAATTCCCTCACTCCTTTATGTGGCAAGCTGCGATCCAGCGCTGAACTTCAGCGAAATGGCGACAGCTCCAACTACAGGTTTTTCGCACGCGTAGCTGCCACCGATTGGTGCGAAGGGCGTGCAAATCGGTATCCGTGAATCGACTGGCCGCGAAGCATTCCAAACATTTGTCAACTCCTCGAAATTTTGGGGTGGCACTGATCCTGCCGCTTGCACATTTGGGGTTGCACAATGAAGCCATAGTGCAATTCGCCGCTAGCCAAAGCGATTTCCTGGCTTACGGGGAAAATCGCCCAAATCGAAGTGTGCAACCGGCAGGTCCACGGGGCCGCCGCGCGTGCAGCTGGCGCCTGGACGATCGCTGCCGCTCGGCGCATTCACCAAGCGCGCCATGGTGCACTTACTCCTTGATGTTACGCCCAGGAGCACAAAGTTAGGTGTCTGGTTTGTCTGTCCGATGCGATCTGGTGCCCAGTGTCGGCGCCGCCCAGCGGGCCTGGCCTTAACTTGCTTATCAGCAATATCTTGGGGAGACAGTGAAAAAGGAACTTTGTTCGGAGATTCCGGGCGAGAAACCTGTCTCGCCTCGTCCTTATAATGAAGGTAAATTTCGGGCTAGCCCCTGACGAATTTAGGGGAGGAGGTGTGAATGCGGAATCATCGACCAGGCCGGCAAAGTTACGTGGTGGCCGCCGTCTTGCTCGGGACGATGGCCGCCCTGAGCCAGCCAGGCATGGCGCGGGCCGACCTCTCGGGCGCCGATCGCGCCGTCGCCGACCTGAGCCGTTATTGCTCGGCGTGCTGGCGCAATGCCCGCGTACATCCTGACCGCTGGACGGATTGCACGCAGCAGGTGTTTGCCCGCCTGCTGGAGCGCGTGCCGCCGCAGAACTGGGATCGCTCGCTGCACGGCGACGGGCTGGAACGCCGTGAATTCCTGCGTGCCATCGACGCCGTGAAGAAGCGCACCCGCCGCGAACGCTGGCTGGCCAACTTGCCCGAAGCGGGCGTGGCCGATCGTCACCATCCCAACGAGCGCCGCCTGGCTGAAGACCGAGAGGCCGTGCGCGACGCGGCCGCCGAGGTGCTCAGCAACCGTCAGCAACAGATCCTGCAGCTGAGCTTCGAGGGCTGGAGCGTCCGCGACATCGCCAGCAATCTCGAGCTGCCCGAAGCCCGCGTCAGCGATGAGAAGTACAAGGCGATCCGCAAGCTGCGGGCCCACTTTGTTGGCCGCGACGAGTAAGACTCTCCGTGCAAACGACAACCGGCGTGCGAGCCCTGGCTGGCGCGCCGGTTTCTTATGCGCGCGACGAGGGAAGAAATCGCGCTTGTGCGGGCGGTGCGGGCGGCCCGTTGCCACATTAGGGCAGCGCATGCTTTACTTGCCCGCGCGGCGCTGCTACAGTCGGGTAGTTGTTGCTGGCCCGAATCAGCACAGCGGGCGGTCAAGACCGCGAGCCCGAGCCTCGAACAGGAGGCAGTTTGCGTCGTATGGTCTTGCTAGCTGATGGCTTG
>JBFWSD010000393.1:0-6446 GCA_050248575.1 Gemmataceae bacterium | reverse complement strand
CGTTCGTGCAGCGTCGGTAAACGTGATAATCTGCCGCGACAGATCCGCGAAAATCCGCGCACGCTGTCCGCGTCCATCCGCGGGCGCTTTTTGATGGAAGAATAGGTTGCGGCTTCGCCGCGCTGCGTTCATCCGCGGGCGCATTGGATAGATACCTAGGTTGCGGCTACGCCGCGCTGGGTTCATCCGCGGACGCTCTAGGAAGGTGCAGCTGCTGTCGACTACGAGAACTTCTCGAGGGTCACGTTCAGGCCGCGTTCGGCGAACTGTTCGGCGTAGAGTTCGGCACGCTCGCGGTGCAGGGCCAGCAGCGGGGCCTTGCCCTCGTGGTGGGCTTGCCACATCTTGTGAGTGGCCTCGTCCACACAGAAGCGAAGCAGCTCCATCACGGTACGCATGGCGTGCATCAGGTCGGCCTGGCCGTCGAGGTGCAGCATGAGCTGGACGGTGGAGGTATGGGTGCCCGCAGATCGGTTCTTGTCGAAGGGAAGCTCGTGGCTCATGGTTTCCGCCCTCAAGAAGGGAGAGTGGAGAGGAGACTGCTTGATTATACTCCTTGCCCTCTCCAGGACTTCCAGGGAAACTGCCAGAAAGTGGCCGGAAGAGTGGAAAGCTGTTCTGACTTTGCCGGGGGCGCAGCCTGTCCGGTTTTCGCCGGATCGCGAAACCTTGGCATGAGACGCGTGTATATAGAGTGTAGACCCTTCGACACGGTTTTCCTTGACGGGAAGGTCAACATGATCCGAGCTAGCCTGATCCTGGCGGTTTTTGTGCTGGCCATGAACAGCGTCCGGGCCGAGGAGCCAAAGTCGCCCTTGGGCCGCAAGGTCGACAACTTCACCTTGAAGGACTACCGCGGCGCGGTCCATACGCTGGACCAGTACAAGGATCAAAAACTGATCGTGCTGGCCTTTCTGGGGACCGAGTGCCCGCTGGTCAAGCTCTATGGCCCGCGGCTGGAAGAGGTGCAGAAGCAGTTCGCGGACCGCGGCGTCGTGGTCCTTGGCATCAACGCCAACGTACACGATTCGGTCACCGAGATGGCAGCCTACGCCCGCATCCACAAGCTGAGCTTCCCGATCCTGAAAGACCTGGGCAACGTGGTGGCTGACCAGCTCGGCGCCCAGCGCACGCCCGAGGTCTTCCTGCTCGACAGCCAGCGCAAGATTCGCTACCACGGCCGGGTCGACGATCAATATGGCATTGGCTACGTGCGCGACGAACCGAAACGGCGCGACCTGAACATCGCCATCCAGGAACTGCTCGACGGCAAGGCCGTGAGCGAGCCCGAACTGCCCGCGCCGGGCTGCCACATCGGCCGGGTCAAGAAACCGACCAAGGACGCGACGGTCACTTATTCCAAGCAGATTGCCCGCATCTTGCAGAACCATTGTGTGGAGTGTCATCGCACGGGCGAAATAGCCCCGTTCGCTCTGACCGAATACAGCGAGGTGGCGGGCTGGGCCGAGATGATCGCCGAGGTTGTTCGCGAGCAGCGTATGCCTCCCTGGCATGCCGATTCAGCCCACGGCAAGTTCAAGAACGCGCGGCGGCTCTCGGACGAGGACAAGAAACTGATCCACGACTGGGTGGCCGCCGGCGCCCCCGAAGGAGATAAGAAGGATCTGCCCGAACCGCGCCAGTTCACGACGGGCTGGCAGCTCCCGAAAGAGCCGGACCTGGTCGTCAATGTCAGCCCGCAACCCTTCAAGGTGCCGGCAGGGGGTACGTTGCGCTATCAGTATTTCCGGGTCGATCCTGGCTTCAAGGAAGACAAGTGGCTGGCGGCAGCCGAACTGCTGCCCGGCAATCGCGCCGTGGTGCATCACATCCTGGCCTTCGCGCGACCCAAGGGGGGCCGTGCTCAGGGGGGCGCCGTACAGGGCTTTCTGGTCGGTTATGTCCCCGGCATGCGCGTGCAGCCCTATCCCAAGGGGATGGCCAAGCGTGTGCCCGCGGGCTCCGAGCTGGTCTTCCAGGTCCATTACACGCCGATCGGCTCCGAGCAGCTCGATCAGAGCAAGCTCGGACTGATCTTCGCCGAGCCCGCATCGATCACGCACGAGGTCTGGACCACCGGGGCCGCCAACACCGGCATCCGCATTCCGGCCCAGGCGGGCAACCATCGCGAAGAAGCCTGGAACCGCCGCCCGCTCGACGAATGCCAGCTCCTCGCGTTCATGCCCCACATGCACCTGCGCGGCAAGTCGATTACCTACGAGGCCATCTTCCCCGACGGCAAGAAAGAAACCCTCCTCAACGTACCGCAGTGGGACTTCAACTGGCAGTCCTCGTATCACCTGGCTGAACCGCGCAAGTTGCCCAGGGGGACGCGGATGCATGTGGTGGCCCACTATGACAATTCCGAAAACAATCTGAGCAATCCCGATCCGAAAGAGCTGGTCCGCTGGGGAGATCAGACCTGGGAAGAAATGTTGATCGGCTATTTCGACATTGCCGTGCCGCGCGGGCAGGAGCCCGTGGCCGTCGACGACAATTCGCCGCAGGCGCGGGCCCGCGACATCCTCCAGCAATACGACGCCAACAAGGACGGCAAGATCCAGCGCACCGAGGTGCCCGAGAACCTCAAGAAGGTCTTCGACTTGATCGACCGCAACAAGGACGAAATCGTCACCGAGGAAGAGTTGATCACGGCCCTGAAGGCGCGGCTGCTAGGACGCTAGCGTAGTTGCCGGCAGCCGCCCTTCGTTTCAACCATCGTCACAAAACAAATGGAAAGAGCCCGGCTTCTCGTCGAAGCCGGGCTCTTTTTCATTTCCTCGCTAGCCCTCGCTGCCGCGTCGGGCTAATTCATCAGAAGTTGCCGTCGCTGTTGGCGGCTCCGGGCGGCTTGGCAATGAAGATCATACGGATGAAGGGGGGCGTTTTGCCTTCATCGTCGCCGGTCTTGCGGCCCAGATAGATCTTCACCGTGGAGCCCGGCTTCAGGTTCTCGGCCAGCTGCGAGCCCTTGAGCGGGAAGCCCCACAGGTGCTCGGGGCCTTGCAGCGCCTTGAGTTCCTCGTCAGTGTACTTCTTGACGCGTCCCTTGGTATCGAAGGCGAAGGGGGGCGCCTCGAAGCGGGCCACCATGCCCGGGCCAACATTGTAGTTCACCTTCTGCTCGCGATATTCCACCTTCTGCCCGTCGAAGACGCGCGTGCGCGCCAGCACGGTCACTTGCCTGCCGTTGAATGCTTCGAGGCGGCCCACCAGCGGTGTTCCGAAGGGCTCGATCGCCTCGTCCATCTTCGGGTCCGGATCCCCTTCCACGCGCGGCAAGGTGCCGGGCACCGGCTTGGCAAACGCGCCGAAGTTCACATTGACCTGGTCGTCCCCCGGCTCCTTGGCGACCTGCAATGTGGTGACGAAGGGATTGACCTTCTTGCCGGCGATCTTGCCGAGGGTGACCTTGACGATGCGGCCCGGCTCGAGGTTGTCGATATTGCCCGTATAGCCCCAGGCCTCGGCATCCCCCTTGAGCTTGGCCAGCTCGGTCTCGGTGTACTTGCCGATCTTGCCGTCGGGCAGCACCTTGGGGGCCACCCATTCGGTGCGGATCTTGGCCTGCTTGCTCAGCCACAGCACGACATTGCGTCGGCTCAACAGCTGCAAGGTGACCTTGTTCGGCTCCGCCTTGATGACGCGGGCATCGAACGGCGTGCCCCAGTTGTTGATCTTGGTCTCACCTTCGAGCATGGTTGAGGGATCATCCCCTTCGGTGCCCAGCGTGAAGGCCACGTTGTTCGGGTCGACCTTGTCGTCGCCGGGCTGCTTGGCGACGTAGATCATGCGGCCCACCGGGTCCTCGTCGCCGCGCTTGCCCATGTAGACCTTGACGAAGCGTTCGGGCTGCAAGTTCTTGACGTCGCCCGTGTAGCCCCACAGCTTGTCGGGCCCCTTGAGCTCGGTTTTCTCCGCGTCAGTGAGCTTCTTGATGTTGCCCTCGTCGTCGAGCACGGGCGGCACCCATTCGATGCGTATCTTCGTCTCTTCGCTGAAAGGCACCGTGATGTTCTTGTCGACGTGTTGCACCTGGTTGTTGCGGAATACCCGTTCCTTGGTGGTCAGGATGAGCTTGTCCTTGTCGACCTTCGCGACCTTGGCGATGTAGGGATCGCCGACCGGCTTGAGCGCGTTCTCGTCGTCCTTGCCCACGGTCATGGGCTGGTCGTCGTTGGCGAGCAAGGCGGCGTGAGCAGGATCGATGCGTTCATCGCCCTCTTCCTTGGCGACGTAAACCATGCGGATGAGCGGCTCGGCGTCTTTCATGTCCTTGGGCTTGCCGAGGTAGACCTGGACGACGCGGCCCGGCTCGAGATTGAGTTCCGAGCCGGTGTAGCCCCACAGGTTGCCCGCGCCCTTGAACTTGGTGTTCTCGTCGCGCGTGAGCGGGCGCGGCTTGCCGTCGCCATCAACCATGATCGGGTGCCATTGCAGGCGGACCTTGACGCTCTCGGCGAGGCCCACGCTCACTTCCTTGTCGCGGAAGTCGATCTTGTTGCCGTTCAGGAAACGCTCTTTCATGATCATCTTGACCATGCCGTCTTCGGTCTTGATGATCCTGGCGTAGAAGGGCTGCCCGAAGGCAACCAGCGTTTCCTTTTCTTTCTCTGGTTCTTTTTTTTCATCTTGCCCGGCGACGGGGAAGACGAGGGCAAACAAGACGATAAAGCCGAGCCGGCGTGCTCCGCGATGCATCAGTGCACCTCCTCGCGCGTGAAGGTTGCTGGTTGGAAGGACGTGGGGGGAGAATCAGTTCCGCGAAACCAACGCTTGTTTAGACGTTGGCAAACGAGCGATGGTTCCGCGGAACGGGAAAAATCTCTGGCAGCAAATAGAGGCGGGGACAAAAGTTACAACAGGCTACTCGTTAATGTAGATCTTGCCGACAATGGGCTGCTCGGTTCGAGCCGCCGTCTTGGCGCGGTAGAGCCACACCTGGATCACCTGGTTCGGCTTGAGATCGTTGAGCCCGGCTTCGAAGCCCCACTCTTTCTTGTCTTCGCCCTTGAGCTCGTCGAGCTCTTCCTGCGTGTACTTCTTGAGGCGGCCCTTGGAATCGAAGGCCACCGGCGGGTTCTTGACCCTCACCATCACCTGCGGCGCCATGCCCAGGTCGATGGTCTTGTCCTTGTCCCCTTCCTTGTATTTGAGCTGTAGCTTGCCGTTGGCGATCTTGACGAAGTTGCCCACGCCCTTGGTGACCAGCACCAAGCCGTTGTCCTTCGTGTCGGCCTTCTGGGCCGGAGGACGCTGGGCCGAAAGTTCGTCGACGGCCACAAACAAGGCAATGATCGCGAGATAAGACGAGATCCCCCGCATCGTCAACCTCCTCGATGAACGAAATGTGCCGGGCGAAACTCACTTGATTGGTACTCCCAAGGCTAACTTGCACAAGCCAGAAGCTCAACCAGAAAATCGACTTTTTACAATCGAGACTACCAAGGACCAGGAATCTGACCGGCGACCAGAAGCCCCGCCTCTGGGCCGGCTCTGTTTCAAGGTCATGGATACTGTGAAGAAGCCGGGCTTCCCAGTGTATCCAGATCGAGAAGGGCTGTTGGGGCCCTGCAGTTGCATCGCCGGGTTATTGCAGCGATTGATTTGGCATGGCATTTCCATGGCCCGAAACCTAACATTCTGATGAGGATTCTCCAGGGGGCTGTCGAGGTGCCACGGTGGAGCACAGTCTGACCGTCGAGGTGCAGCACTGGATCGAGCGGCTCAAGCAGGGAGAACTTTCGGCCCGCGAGAAGCTGCTGCAATGCGCCTGTGACCGATTGCTGCGCCTGACCCGCAAGCTGTTGCGCGAATTTCCCGCCGTGCGCCGCTGGGAAGAGACCGACGACGTGTTCCAGAACGCTTCGCTGCGGCTGTATCGCTCCCTCGAGTCGGTCGAGCTTACCGATGCACGGCACTTCTTCCGGCTGGCCGCCTTGCAAATTCGCCGCGAGCTGATCGATCTGTCGCGGCACTACCAGGGGCCGCAAGGGCACGGGGCTCATCACGCGACCTTGCCACGCGATGTGAATGCCAGCGACCAGGCGGCCCCGGTCGACGATGAGGAGGCCACCCGCGATCCCCGCCGCGTCGCTGAATGGACCGATTTCCATCGCAGCATTGAAGAGTTGCCCGCGGAGGAACGTGAGGTTTTCGACCTGCTCTGGTATCATGGGCTGACGAGCGAGGAGGCGGCCAGCTTGCTGGGAGTGGATGCCCGCACAGTGCGTCGCCGCTGGCGGGCCGCGCGGGTGCACATGTACGAGAAACTCCAGGGGGAACTGCCGGGCATGTGAATTAAGCAGCCGCGAGGAAATCCGTTACAGAAGACCTGGTGTCCTTCGGCCCGCCAGAAGATCAACATCGCAACTACGCAGAAGTGCCAAGCGGACAATGAGCTCCGATTCGCGTCTACAAGATCTGCTGGATCGCTGGGAGGAGGC
>JBFWSD010000392.1:0-6448 GCA_050248575.1 Gemmataceae bacterium | reverse complement strand
GTTGCACAGACCGAATTGCATTGACCAGTTGGGCAGGATCCAGTTCTGCCCGCGACCGTCGCCCAGGACGGCGACCAGTTCCTAGGGCTGTTCGTACAGGCGCTGATCGGCCGGAATGTTCGACGCGTCGAGCTGGTTCAGCCAGGCCGAGGGGCTATTCGGGTCAACCGGGCTGTTCCCATTCTTGTCGCCCCCCGAGAACATGGCCGCGATGCCCCAGCACACCAGCACGAAGCCGATGGCGCCGGCAAAAATGTTGCGCATCACGCGCCGCGACTTCTCGGGGCCAGGCTTGACCATCAGCACCGTGAACCAGGCAAGTGCATTGGCGGTGTGCCGCGTCAGCGTCCATGCAACATTTCCAGCCACCGCAAGGGCCGACTTGCCAGTCGGTGCTTCTTGATTCAGCGGGATTGCTGCGGGCAACGGCGTCGTCCCGGCCTGCATGTCCGGTGTGATCGGCATCGCCAGCGGCGCGGGGGCAACAGGAACCGCCGCGGGCAGCGCTTCGGTAATCGCATGCGCGGGCAGCAAGTTGCCCGTTACGAGCGGCTCGAGCGCTGCCACCAGCTGGCTTGGAGTCTGGTAGCGATCTTCCTGCCGCTTGGTGATCAGCTTCTTCAGGATTGCACGCAACGATTCGGGCACTTCAGGCCGGATCGTCTCGATGGGCACCGGCTCTTCCATCTGGTGCTTCATCAGCTTTTCCATCACCGAGCCGCCCCCCGGGAAGGGGACCTTGGCGGTCAGCAGGTAATAAAGCGTGCAGCCCAGGCTGTACAGGTCCGAACGGATATCGGCTTTGCGCGAATCGCGGGCCTGTTCCGGAGCGATGTAGTCCGGGGTGCCCACGACCTTGCCGTCTTGCGTCAACTGGGTGTACGCCGAGTCGTCGGAGATCTCGCCCACGCGTGCCAGGCCCATGTCGAGGATCTTCACCGTCACGGGCTCGTTGCCCTTGTGCGGCAGGGGCGTGACCAGCAAGTTGGCGGGCTTGATGTCGCGATGCACCAGGCCGCGCTCGTGGGCATGCTTGAGCCCTTGCGCTGCTTGCAGGATGTATTCGCAGGCCGCCTTGATCGGCAGCGGGCCGCGCGCCTTCACCAGCCGCGACAGATCGATCCCTTCCACGAACTCCATGGCGAAGTAGTGCTGCCCGTTCACCTCGTCGGCGTCGTAGGCGAGCACCACGTTGGGATGCGAGAGCTGGGCCGCGGCGCGAATCTCGCGGCGAAAGCGATTGATCGAATCTTGATTGGCAAGTCGTTCGGGCCGCATCACCTTGAGGGCGACCACCCGCCCCATGGCCTGGTGCCGCGCCTTGTAGACCTGTCCCATGCCTCCTTCGCCCAGCCGCTCCATGATGAGGTACTGGCCGACGAGCAAGTCCTTGACGCGCCCTTGCGAAACCTGATTGACCTGGAAAGCAGTAAGGTAGCCGCGCTTGACGAGTTCGCGCGCCAGCCCGCGCGGATCGGCCATCTTCGGCAGGATCTCGCGCGTGACAACATCCAGCTGTTCCGAATCGAGGATCCGGCCCTGGCGAAGGAGCTCGAGAAACTGCTTGACGGATGGGCCGGCCATGGTCCTCGCTCGCGGTTCAGGCTGCCCGGCTGTCTTTGAAATCATCGTCATATGACTTCCCTTCGGACAGCCAGGGTACAAGAAAGAGAGTATAACTCGTTGTGCCCACGCACGCTACCGCGAGTCCCGATGGCCCCTCTGCCGTCCCTGGCACGAGTTCGAGGGGGCGTGTCACGTTATTCGTCCCGCGGCCGGTCTTCTTTTCTCGCCACCCTTACTACCAGCAAAAGTGGACGCAGGATTCACTAAGTGGACGCAGGATTCTTCGACCTCTAACAACAATCCATCCAGAACAACGTTGGCGGCTCCCTGAACACGACACCCGAACCGCCCAAAAAGTTTGGAAAAATCCGATGCCGGAGCGATGTCACGGCATTGTCACAAGGCATGCTGGCGGCCCGCGCACATCTTTTTGGGCTGGTCGGCCGTCTTACCAATAGGGAGCCCTGCGCGCGAATACTTCTCCCCGCGCACACTGATGGCTGACTACCCAGATTTGTAACGCTCGGGCGGCTCACCTTGCGCTTCTTCATCGCTCATTGGTAAGCTTCTTGCAGAAACTTCTCGAGCCGGGCCAGTTCCGGGGGCAGGCTGCGGAAGGCCACGTACCCATCCGGCCGAATCAAGTAAAGGCAAGCGCCCTGGGCCCCATAACGATGATGCGCCTGCCCGCTGTGATCGAGCAGCACCTCTTCCGCCCCCAGCGAGTTTGTTTCGCCCGGCACAACGAAATGGACGTCAATCCAGTTGAAGCGCGCGCGCACGGATCGAGCAATCTCCTCGATCACCTTTCTGGTCTCGGCTCCCGGCGCTTCCACGCCGGTGAAGAGCAGCAGGTGATGCTTGTCGCCGCCCAGGTGAGGGAAGAGCCGCTCTCGCGAGGATGGGCCCACCCGTAGCTCATCGCAATCGGGAGCACGATCCCCGGCATGCGGGCCGCCGCCAAAGTGAAGCCAGGCCGTGATACAGAGCCCCTGCTCGGTCAGATGCGGGCCCCTCGGCAAGTGAACGGGCAGCCCGGCATGCTCCGCCACGATCGGGCTCTTCCGATAGTTCCAGCTCAAGCTCACGTTGTTCTCGTACATGCGCTTCCAGAGCGGCTCGATGCTGAGGGCCGCTTGCAACGCATGATTCCGTATCTCCTGCAGCAGCGGATGCCGGAAGGTCATCATGCGCTGGTTGTTATCCGACACGCTCTGGTAGCTGGGCAGGATCGCCTTGCGCTCGTCATGAAAACTGTCGAGCAAGCGTGCCGAGGCTTGCCTCTGCAAAACATGCGCGAGCTTCCAGGCTAGGTTGGCGGCATCGCCGATGCCGGTGTTGAGCCCGAGCGCACCCGAAGGGCTGGCAATGTGGGCCGCATCGCCGGCGAGAAAAACATTGCCGACGCGATAGCGCGCCGCGTGCCGTTGATGCACCGTGAAGTAGGCCAGCCAGCGTGGATCGCTGATGCGCGGCGACAGGCCCGTCCGCTCCGTAAACAGCTGCTGCAAGTCTTCCAGCGTGGGCACGACGCCGGCCTCATTGCGGAAACGGCCGCCGGGCAAAGCGGGCAACCCGCCGCCGCACAGCCAGCGGGCATCGGGCATCGCGTAGACGGCAAAGTAGCCCGCGCGGGTGAACCAGAAGAAATGCTCGTCGCGCGGCATGTCCCAGTCGATGAGCACATCGGCGGTGATCGAATCGAGCGAGTAGGTCTTGCCCTCGAAGCTCTGCCCGAGCAGCTTCCTGACCGTGCTGTGGGCACCGTCGCAGCCGATGAGGAAGCGGGCCTGGATGGTCTCGTTCTGCCCGCCTGCGCTGATCGTCGCGGTCACACTGCTGCCGTCGTCGGTGAACGATGTCAGTTCACACTCGCGCTCGATGCGGCCCCCGAGCTGCGTGAGTCTTTCCTCCAGGATCATCTCGGTGTGGGGCTGCCCGATGTTCAACGCGAAGGCAAAAGGTGACTCGATCTCCTCGTAGCTCACGTGGATGAGGCGGCGGCGCTCTTCGAAGAAGGTGGTGCCATGGATGCGCAGGCCGATCTCGAGCGCGCGGCCGAGCACGCCGAGGTCTTCGAAGATCTCGAGGGTGCGGGCATTGACGATGCTGGCCTTGGTGACCTGGGAGCGAGTGGCGTTCTTGTCGATCAGGCGGAAGGCGATCCCTTGGCGGGCCAGCAGGCAGCCCAGCATCAGCCCGGTCGGGCCGCCCCCCACGATGAGCACGTCGGTGTTGCTTGCCATGAGGGATCCTCCTGTCCGGTGCGTCGAATGAGGACAGCCTGCCGCCACCATCATTCTCGCCATCGCCTCGGGCAATGACGACCCCCGTAGAGTGTCCGTCACGGACCAGAATTCCAGCACAGCCGGTCTTTTCCGACCTGTCAGCTCCGTGGAAAGCGGCGGGCAGGTCTTTCCTCCGCCGCGCTTCGTATGATAAAAAGGAGGTTTAGAGGGTTGGCCGGCCCTCGAAGACGTCGCCGGCCCCCAGGGAGATGGGTATGGGCATTTCCGACCGCGAGTACTACCGCAATGAAGGTCCCAGTTTTCTGGGCTCCTTCGCCGAGCGCGGGCAGGTCTGCAAATGGCTCATCATCATCAATATCGGCATCTACGTTTTGCAGCTGATTGTCGATAACCGCCCGGCCCGCCTGGCGGGGAGCGAACCTCTCTTCCAATGGCTGGCCCTCTCCAAGGATGGCGTCTTGCACGGCGAGGTGTGGCGGCTGCTCACCTACGCCTTCCTGCATTCCACCAGCACGTGGATGCACATTGCCTTCAACATGCTCTTGCTCTTCTTCTTTGGCCGTGAGATGGAAGAGCTCTATGGCCCGCGCGAGTTCCTGGCCTTTTACCTCGTCGCGGCCGTCGCCGGGGGCGCAGCGTTCATCGGCTGGCAGATCATCGAGTCGATGAGTGCGCCGCCCAACATGTTCTTTCCGCCCGCCATCGGCGCCTCGGGGGCCGTCATGGCCACGATGGTGCTTTTCTGCTTCCACTACCCGCACCGCAAGATCTTGCTCTTCTTCGTGATCCCGGTGCCGGTGTGGCTGCTGGTGGTGTTCTACGTGGCTCAGGATGCCTTTAGCCTGCTGGGCCGCATCGACACCAACGTGGCCGTGGCCTGTCATCTTGGCGGCGCCCTGTTCGGCTTCACCTACTATCGCCAGCAGTGGCGGCTGCTCGATGTGTGGTCGTCCTTCCGCGGCCTGGCCCCGCGCCGGGCCAAGCCCAGGCTGCGCATCTATCGCGAAGAGCCGGAGATGTCGGCCATGCCGGCCATGACCGCCGGCGCCGGCTCCGACGAGCAGCTCGAAGCCAAGCTCGACGCGGTCCTCGAAAAGGTGGCCCGCTCGGGCAAGGAAAGCCTCACCGAGACCGAGAACGAGATCCTCCTCCGCGCCAGTGAGTTCTACAAGCGGCGTCGCACCTGATCGGCCCGCCGCCGTCGCCAGCGCACGTAGATGGGCAGCCAGAAGAGATACATCCCCGTCAGCCACATCACGAACAGCAACACCGCCGCGGGCAGGAACAGCCCCAGCTTCGCCCACTCGTGAAACCACGAGCCGTCGTGGATGGACTCGATCAGGTCGGAGCGGCGGTAGGCCACTTGCAAGATGCTGCCCGTCTGGATGTCGATCTGGATCTCCCAGTCGTTGCGGGCCCGCACCTTGACCATGCCGCGCGACGGGCGGACGTCGAGCCGGTTGATATCGGCCCAGTCGTGGATCTCGGCTTCGGGCACCTGGCGGCACACCTCGAGAATCCTCTCGAAGCCGATGGTGGGAAACTTGCCCCCGCCGCGAATCTCCGCGGGCTGCACCCAGTGCCACTCCTTCTTGAGCTGCAAGATCAGCCCGGTAACGATGATGACCAGTGCGGGCAGCGCCACGACAATGGCCGCCCAGTAGTGGACCTTGCGGTTGAGGATCTGGAGTTTCATGGTGATGCAGTAGCCAGGTTTGCGTCTACGGTGGCCGACGGCTGCTCACTGTCCGGCAAATCAGCCAGAGTCACTTTCCGTTGCTCAAGGCTCATCAAGAGTCCTCTCCCCTTTGGAGATTGGGCTGTGCAATTTCGTGGATGATCGCTGAAGGTGTCGGCACTCTACTACGAGGTCGTCGAAGTGAAAATCTGGGGGCCGGGCAACCCGACTTCGAAGCCGTGGACCAGGGTCGTTCACCGAGGTCCAGTACGACATCTTCGCAAGGCAAACTCGTTGTCTCGGTCCAAGCGAAGATGTCGTACTGGACCATAAGAACAACGGCCTTGGGGAGGCAATGCCTGGCAAGCTCAGCCGCGGCGGAACACCGCAGCATGCTGGTCTCGGTAACTGCCCGGGCACCCCAGAAAAACATAGTTTACGCAAACATATCTCGGATTGGCTTGTCGATGCCGCTGATTGCTGAAAGCAACCGGGGGCCGGGCGGCCCGACTTCGAAGCCGTGGACCAGGGTCGTTCACCGAGGTCCGACGCACTACCGTCGCAAGGCAAACTCGTTGTCTCGGTCCTAGCGACGGTAGTGCGTCGGACCATAAGAACAACGGCCTTGGGGACGCAATGCCTGGCAAGCTCAGCCGCGGCGGAACGCCGCAGCATGCTGGTCTCGGTAACTGCCCGGGCACCCCGGTAGCTTTCAGCAATCAGCTCTCAGCAATCAGTTTTCAGCGATCCACACTCTGTTCTACGCTTGATGAACCGCGCGGCCCGTCCACATGGAAGCGCCTACGCCATTTTCAATTCTGGAAACGCTTCGCGCACGTCTTTTTCCAGATCCGGGCGGCGCTCGACAAGTTGCACCACGCCGCATAAACCGCTGCGCCATTCCGGCCCGCGCACCGAACGCAGGGCCACGCTCAAGATCGGCAACAGCTGGGCT
>JBFWSD010000391.1:0-6428 GCA_050248575.1 Gemmataceae bacterium | reverse complement strand
GAGCTGAACCATCTGACGTCGCAGCTCTACCAGGCTTTCGCGCTGACCCCGTGAGCAGCCGGCGATTTTTGAGAATTCCGGGGTAATGATTGCCCGGCCCTTCGCGACAAGGTGATGAGCACACGATGGCCCGCCGGGGGGCGGGTTCTTCATGAAGCCGCCAACGCATCTGTTGCCGGCCGTTCCAGCTTCACTCACAGCGTGACACGCGTCCGGGTCGAAGGTGCGCGCTTGCACTTTGCGGCCGCGCACGCGCGCGAGGGCAGGTCATGAAAAAGAGAAACAGCGAAGGGCGGCCCGAGGTCGAGTTGCCCATCACCCCCATGCTCGACATGGCGTTTCAGTTGCTGATCTTCTTCATCTTCGCGTACCAGCCGAGCAGCCTGGAAGGGCACGTGGACATGGCGCTGCCGTCATCGGCGGCGAGTGCCGGTGCCCTGCAAGACGCGCCGCCCGTGGAAGCGCCGCCGCGCGGGCCCAACGAGGAAGCCGCGCTCAAGATCAAGCTCCATACCCATCACGACGGTCTTCACAACGGCAACCTGGCCTTTCCAATCGTCGTGGACGCGCTGGGCGGCCCGGCCAACTTCGACAGCACCGACAAGCTGATCGCCTATTTGCAGGAAACCAGGCCGAAGCGCGTGGAGCTCGACTGCGACAGCGGCCTCAAGTGGGACGGCGTGATGACCGTCATGGACGCCTGCCGCCGGGCCAAGATCAAGAATGTCGGTCTGGGCAGCCAGAACTGACGAATCGGAGGCCTGTGGCGACGGAGAAGCCCGGCTTCTCTTCCCTGACGAGGCCCAGTCATCCGCTTGTTGCAAGAAGCCGGGCTTCTTGGAGTCACCGAAGAACCGAGAGTGGAGTATTCGCATGAACGGGAACGGACAGCGACCGGTGGTGATCTTCGACGCCGACAAGGTCAATGTGGACGAATCGAGCCACATTGCCCGGGTGGTGCCGGCCTGGATCCTGAGCTGCTGCATCAATGCCAGCATCATCGCGGCCTTCTTCCTGCTGACGGCGCCCGAGGCAGTGACCGCCGACTTGCAGGAAGCGACCATGATGAGCATTCCGGAGACGACGGTGCAGCCCCCGAACCTCGAGGTGGACGACATCGGCGTCGGCGGCATGGAGATCACCTACGATTCGAAGATCATTGCCGAGGTGAGCATTCCCGGGCTGGATCGGCCGATGGATCCAGTCGGCGCCGCGGGGGACGTGAACAATCTGTTCCGCAGCCTGCCGCCGCCGCCGGGGTTGGGTTCAACGGGCAACGGCGTGGGGCAGCTTGGCCCTGGTCCCGGCCGCGCTGGCCTCGAAGGGGCCGACGGGGGCTACGCCATGGGTCGCTTCCGCGAGCTGGGCAACCTCGGCGCGCGGGGCAGCGCCGCCACCAAGTATCGTGCCCTCATCAACAACGGCGGCAACCCGGCTTCCGAAGCCGCCGTGGCGCGCGGCATCAAGTGGCTCATCAACCACCAGGCGACCGATGGCCACGTTTCGCTGCAAGACTTCCGCCAGCACGGCCGCTGCAACTGCACGGGCGCGGGCAAGGCGAACAGCGATGTTGCCGGCACGTCTTTCTTCCTGCTGCCCTTGCTGGGCGGCGGGCAGACCCACAAGCCCGGCTCGACCACCGGGCAGCTCTACACCAAGCAAGTGGAGAAGGCCCTGGCCTGGCTGGTGCTCAAGCAGAACCGCGACGGCAGCTTCGAGCCGAACAGCCATCACGAGATGTATTCGCACGGGCTGGCGACCATCGCCTTGTGCGAAGCGTACGCGCTGACTTCGGATGTGGCCCTCCGCGAACCGGCCCAGCGGGCGTTGACTTACATCTGCACGGCGCAGACGCCCGAAGGGGGCTGGCGTTACCAGGGGCGCGGCAATCAGCGGGGCTACGACGGCTCGATCGGCGCCTGGGAGCTGATGGCCCTCAAGAGCGGGCAGATGGCCGGTCTCGATGTGCCCGCCGAGACACTGACCCGCGCCTCGAAGTGGCTGGATACGGCCGCCAGCCCGGATGGCAGCCGCTACGGCTATCAGGAACCGCATCCGGCCGATGGCTTGCGGCCCGCGACGACTTCGGCCGGCTTGCTGTGTCGCATGTATCTGGGCTGGGGCCAGCGCAGCCCGGGCCTGCTGACCGGCGTGCAGTATCTGCGTGCTCACAAGCCGCGCGTCAACGACATGTACTACAGCTATTATGCCACGCAGGTCATGCATCACATGGGCGGGCAATACTGGGCCGAGTGGAACCCGGTAATGCGCGACGGCCTGCTGGAAGCGCAGGACAAGGGAGACAAGGTGCCCCACCAGGCGGGCAGCTGGTACGATCCCACCGACCACATCTCGACGGGCCACGGCGGCCGCGTCATGCAAACTTCACTGTCGCTGGTCACCCTCGAAGTGTACTACCGCCATCTGCCCCTCTATCGTCGCGAGGTGGGAGCCAACAAGGACGTGGTCGGGCGGTGAGCAGTGGCCGGTGGAACCCTGCTAGCACGAGAAGCCGATTGTTAGTCTGCCGCCCGTGCATGAGTCCAAAAGACAAGGTCCCGGATTCGTCCGGGACCTTTTGCATTGGCAGAAACGATTTCGATTACGCTACTGGCCACTGCTTACTGGTCACGGCCCTGGCCACGCGTGACGGTATAGGCAGCCTGGATGGCGAGCGGGGCTGCTTTCCTCTCGCCGCCGCTCGAATCGGCCACTTCGACCGCGTCGGCGGAGCGGCCCGTGCGAATGACGATCAGCTTTTGCGCGGGTGTGCCGTCTTTCCTGAGGAAGAACTCGTGTCCGAGCGTGCCGGGCCGATCGTAGCGGCCGCCGATGATGACATACTCGTTGGGGGCCAGCGTCACTTCCCAGCCCAGCGTGGTGAAGGTTTCCGTGGGTCGCTGGCTGCGATACTCCCAGCAGGAGCGATCGGCGGCGGGCCGCGGGATGAGTGCGGCCGCGCCGTGCTGGATCTTCGGAGCGAAGTGGAGCCGGGTTCGTCCATCCTTCGACAGGCTCGGCGTGACTTCGAACTGGCATTCCGCTTCGACAATGCCCAGGGCGCGATCCTTGCCCTCGGCGTGCACGTCGATATTGCAAACGGGCAACGGGGGCCCGAGTTCGATCGTGGTGGAGTGGCCCGCGTGCAGCATGATGCGGCGCGGCTTGCCGTTGGTGCGTTCCGAGGTCAGCAAGGCTTGCAGCTCGGCGGGGGCAATGCCGCCCACCTGTCCGACGCGCAGGCCGTTCTCTTCCAGAAGGGCCTTGCGTTCCAGTTCGATGACCTGTTCGTCGGCCCGCGACCACAGTTCTTGATTGATGTAATGATCGCCAAGCGGGCAGTCGAGGATGGCAATGTCCATCGTGACTACGTCCGGGCCGGTCGGGCCCTGGAAGGGACGCAGCCTCTCGAACCAGTTCTTCGGCCTGACCGAGCTGGTGCTCAGGCAGCCTGCCAGCATGCTGGCCAGCAGGGCACAGATCAGGAGCCAGCCGCGACGCATCCTTACGCCCTCGCCCTTCCGTGGACACAGAGAGTTTCCCGACAAGAAGGCGGGACCATAGCTTTGTGAGCGGAACCGGTCAAGAGAATCCCGCTGGCCTCAAGGAGAACAGGGCAAGCTGGGGATTCTTATTTTCGATTTTGGATGGGATTTCGATGTTGGATTGCTTCGTGTGCTTTGGGTTTCAACGGCTTTCTTGGCAAAGCAGGTGGATGTGGTAAAACTATCGCATGCGTGACTTGCTTGCAGAGCTGAAGGTGGCCCTCGACAAGGGCCGCGACTGTGTCTGGTGCGCGGTCATCGAGACACGTGGCTCCACCCCGCAAAAAGCCGGGGCCGCCATGGTCGTGTTCCCCGATGGCGCTCAGTCCGGCACCCTGGGCGGGGGCTGCGTGGAAGCCGAGGTGAGGCAACGTGCCCTCCGCGGCCTCGGCTCCGGGCAGGCCGAGATCCATACCTTCAATCTCGACGACAACTACGGCTGGGACGACGGGCTCATCTGCGGCGGCCGTATGACCATCCTGGCGGCCCCGCTCGATCGCGCCGCGGGCGCGGCCACCGACTACTATCGCCGCTTTCACTCCCTGGTGGAGGCAGGCACGGGCTGCACCGAAGCCGTACTCATGACCGGCCCGGCGGAGCTGCTCGGTCAACGCTTCCTCTTCGACGCCGCCGGGCAGCTGGTGGCGCGCATCGGTTCCGGCGAAGTGCCGCCGCACGTACAGGCGAACCTGCCCGACCTGGCCCAGCGGCCCAGGGCCAGTGTGAAGGAAGGGGTTGCATATTTGCCCTTCCTGCCGCGCATCACTTTGCTGATCGTGGGGGGCGGGCACGTCGGGCAGGCGGTCGCCCGGCTGGCCGCCGACGTCGACTTCGAAGTGTGGATCCTCGACGACCGCGAACGCTACGCCAGCAGCGAACGTTTCCCGATGGCCCGCAGGCGCCTCGTCGGCGACATCGGCAGCGAGCTCAAAAAGCTCCGCGACCTGATCGATCTCTCCTTCTACTGCATCATCGTCACGCGCGGGCATTCCCATGATGAAGAAGCCCTCTATCACCTGGCCACCACCCGCGCCGGCTACGTCGGCATGATCGGCAGCAAGCGCAAGAAGAAGCTGATCTACGAAGACTTGCTGGCCAAGGGGATTGGCGCCGACGTGCTCGAACGCGTGCACTCGCCGCTCGGTTTCGACATCGGTTCGCAGACAGTGCCGGAGATTGCCGTCAGCATCGTGGCGGAACTGATTGCCTGTCGTAACACAGGCAAAGGCTGAAAGTCGACTGCCCGGGGCGCAAAAGCGCTTGACCCGCGCGCCGGCGTGGTTTTCTATAGGAAACAGGGGAGATCACGCGGTTTACTGGTTGAAGACGTGCTTTTCGCCGTTACTCAATTCCGGGACAGCCTCGCCTACTTCGTCGCCAACACGTTTGCGCTTGGCGCCTGCTGGGTGGTGAGCGCGGCCATCGGGGCAGCGGCCCTGGCGCTCGCCGGCGGGCAGTTCGTCGAGTCCTTCACCGGCAGCTATAACTCTGGCCGCAAGGCGGAACGGCTCATCGCCATCCTCGGCAGCGGCCTGCTTGGCCTGAACGGCGGGTTGATCATCGCCCAGATCGATGAATTTGCCGGCATCCTGAGCATGGTCTACCTGTGGGCCTTTGTGACCATGGCGACTGCGGCGTTCTTTGGCAGACCGGGCCCGCGCCCTTCCGTCCTTGGCCTCAATGATGACCTGGAGACGGCACTGTTGCTGCGCGAAGCGGCCGAACGCAGCGAGGCGGCCCGGCTGAGTGGCGCCCTCAGCAAGACGGGAACGAGCTACATTCTGATCGGGGCCGCCGTGGGTGGATTGATCGGGCTGATCTATGGCCTCGGCTCGGCCATGCTGATTCCGCTCAGCACCGACGACAACATCTTCCTGGAATCGTCCACCGGGCAGCGCCTGATCTGGGCGGCGGCCAGCCTGTGGGCGATCTTGTGCGGCTTCGGTGGATCGGTGGCCGTGGCGCGGGCTGGGCTGGGACGCGGACTGACCGCGATGATCTTTGGACTGATTCTGGGGACGGGCTTCGGCGGACTGATCGCGGTGTTCGGCCTGTTCCTGGGCAACACCTTGTCCGCAGCCCTCAACGGCGCCATCGGCGCTGCCTTCTTCGGCGCGATCCTCTCTGCCGAGATCAGGCAACAGCGTCTTGGCTAGACGGGTCACTTCACCCGTCGCAACGTCAACAGGCGGGCCGAGCCAAACGTCGCGGGCCGCCCCTCCTGCGCCGGGGTGACACTGAGACGCAGCGTGTCTCCCTTCACCTCGTAAATGCTCAGGAGTTGCCGGTCGCGGCCCAGGTATTCGGAGCCGCCCGCCAGATCGATCGCGGCGGGTTTCGCCTTCGAATTGAGCCGATACGGGAAGATCTTGTCCTCGCTGCCGATCTTCAAGCTGCGCCCATCGAAGGTGAAACGCAGGTCCTTCTCGAAAGCGGGCACGAAGTCCTCGCGCATCTCCGGCAACTCGAGCTCGACCAGCACCCAGGTTCCGGTCAGCTCGTTCGTGGGGGCTGACTGGTCGGCGGGGACAAGCAGAGCGATCAAACAACAAGCCGCGGTGATCATCATTCGCTGGCCTTCTTCACGCGCTTCAGGGTGATGATGCCGTCGCGGTTCTTGGCGTCGGCCTTGAACTCGCTGGGCCGCCCGTCGCCGCCTTCGCGATGGCAGATGCGCAGCGTATCGCCGTTCAGCTCGTAGATGCCGAGGCCGACCTTGTCTTTCCTGGGTCCTTCCTGGGGAGTGACGTCGATCTCCTTGGGTTCCTTGCCCGGGTTGATCTTGAAGAGGGCTTCCTGAGCTTTGCCCGCGACGTCGATGATGAAGCGATCGTCGGTGATGGTGAACTTGATCATCTTGAGGGCTTCTTCGGGGATGGCGTC
>JBFWSD010000390.1:0-6467 GCA_050248575.1 Gemmataceae bacterium | reverse complement strand
CCGCCCGGTGTGCGGCCAAGGGAGCCCTGTTCATCGACGGCCACGTAGACTTCGCCCGTGGGGGCGGCCGCAAGGGCCACCGGGTAACTCACCTGGGGCGGCGCTGCAAACAGCGTCGCCTCGAAACCGGGCGGCACCTGAACGCTGGTCCGGAAGGTCTGCTCATCGATGGCCTGGGCGTTCCCTCGCTGCGGGCCGCGTACAGGCGCAGCGAAGGCGGCCCGTTCGGGCAGGTAGCCCTTGCTCTTGCCGGCGAGCTGATCGGCGACCGCCGCGCTTCGTTTTTCGATGAAGGTCTTCAGGTCGGGGGCGGCGGGCCGATTGCCCGGCGCGCCAAAACGGGCCGGCGGCTCACGACGCGCGGCCACGGCTTTGGCCTCACGTGCCCGCAGGTCCGCCGTCGCCTTGTCGATGGCTGTCACGGTTTCCAGCAGCTTTTCCTTGAGGAACGCCTTCTCGGTCAGCGCGCGGAGCAGCTTTTCATACCGGTCCTTGATTTCCTTGCGGGCCAGCAATCGATCGGGCAGCTTGTTCTCGCCCGGGTAGGGCTTTAGCAGGCTGACATCGATCAGCTGCTCCGGCGTCCCCATCAGCAGAAAGTTGGCGCAGGAGAACTCGAGATCATCCGGAATGAACACGAACTTGTTCGTCTTCGGGTTGAGGTAGAGGTAATAGTTGTGGCCCAGGGCCAGAAAGCTGTGCAGGTTCGAGGTCAGAGCGTTGGCAGCCTGGAAGCGCAGGAAGGCATCCACGTCGAGAAAGGAATCGATGTCCTTGGCAAACTCGTCGTCGCTGGCCTGGTTGATCAGCCGGGCGAAGTCGATGACGCGCCTGGACTCTTCCTTGGTGGCTGCCCGCAACGGGCGGTAAGACTTCTCGTAGCGTGCCCAGTCGTCGCCGAGAAAGTCGAGGCCGCGCATGCCAAAGGGCTTCATGAGTAGCCCCTTGTCGCTGCCAAAGCGGTCGGTCAGAAAGGTGGCGTCCACTCCTTCCACGGCTGCATAGAGGCCAAGCAACTCCTTGTCGAACTTGCCCGGCACGGTCAGGGTGACCTCGGCAAAGGCGGCCCGCGGCGTGGGCACGCCAGCCGCCTGAAAGATCGAGCTGGCCAGCACGGCACGGCCCTTCGCCGCGTCGAGCGGCATCGACTGCAACGCCACGCTGCCGAGGCCAGGCGGCGCCTCTTCCTTGGCGAAGCGAATCAGGAGCGGCCGCTTGGCGCCGCGGGCCGAGACCAGGTAAGTGATGTCGCCCCCATAGCGCAGGGCGGCTTTCTCGAACGTCTTGCCGTTCAGGATGACATCCCCTTCGGCCCAGGGCAGCTCGGTGCCGAAGAGATTGCGGTCGCTGGCACGCTTCTGCTTGTCGTCATTCTTTGGCTGCGGCGCGCCGGGAAAGGCGGGCGCCGCGGGCTGCATGCCGTCGTACTCCTTGGCCGACAGGTTGACATGGATCGTCCAGATCCGGGTCGGGCCAAACGGCGTTGCCCCCTTCGGCTCTGCTTCGGCCGGAGCGCGTGAAAGGCCGGCCCCGAGTTGCAGCATGGCCGTCAGCAGCCCGCCGCCGCATGCCAGGAACAATATGCGTCGAATCATCGATGGCCTCGATCGAGAGGATGTGGAGATATGCGCGATGATGAAGTTCACTCTACCCTTCGGGCTGCCCGGAATCCAATGAGAAGCCAATGAGACCGGCCATGCCGCAAGGAGTGGCGCGAGCCGGGCAAGGCTGGTAAGCCAGCCGCGCATTTCGTTCTCGGTGACGGCCCGCACAGTCCGCTGTGCGGTAACGGCCATCGAGCGCACCAGATCGTGTTCGTGAAAGCGTGTGCGAAGGCATGAATCGCTGTTTTTCAGCCACTTCTCATTGATGGCACACGGATTGCTTCTTCACAGTTGCATAGCTATTAGGGGAGGTGCGGACCCATGAACGAACATGCTTTCTACAAACTGGATGCCCGTCAACTCATGAGCACGGAGCCCGTTACCGTGACCGAAAAGATGTCCTTGCGGTCAGCAGCGCATCTGCTGAGCCAGTCGCATGTGAGCGGCGTGCCGGTGGTAAACGGGACGGGCCGTGTCGTGGGAGTCCTGTCGTCGTCTGACTTCATGAGCTTTGTCGGGGGCCGGCCGCGGCCCGAGCCTTGCGGCGTGAGCACGGCCGTCTGTTCCGACTGGCAGATGTTCGACGTCGACGAGGTTCCCAGCGAGGAAGAAGTGGGCCGCCACATGACCCGCGATCCGGTGACTGTGGCGCCTACCACGCCGATCACCGAGCTGGCCCGGCTCATGCTGGATGCCCATATTCATCGTGTCATCGTGGTGGATGAAGATCAGAAGCCGCTCGGCGTGGTGTCGAGCACCGATATCCTGGCGGCTGTCGCCCGCGCCGAACGGCGCAGAACCGGAGGTGCATGATGAGCGTCGCAGAAATGAACAGGTTGACTCTCAATGCCAGCACGGCGGCCGAGTTAATGATGCCCAACCCGCTCTCGATCCGCGACAGCGTGCTCGTGCGGGAGGCCGTCGCCTTCCTCACCGACAAGGGCATCAGCGCGGCGCCCGTGATCGATGAGGCGGGCCGCCCCCTGGGCGTGGTCAGCCGTGCCGACATCGTCGTCCATGACCGCGAGCAGGCCGCACACGTGAAGACGCCCGGTTACTACGAAACCGAAGCGGGCCGCGTGCCGCCCGGCTTCCAGGTCGAAGATGTCGACCGCACCCCCGTGCGCGACATCATGACCCCGGTCGTCTTCTCGGTGCGGCCCGATTCGCCGGCGGCTACCGTGATCTCCGAGATGCTCGAGTTGAAGGTCCACCGGCTGTTCGTGGTGGACGAGGACGGCGTCTTGACCGGAGTCATCAGCGCCCTCGACGTGCTGCGGCACTTGATGCCGAACGAGAAGGCTGCCCGCAAGGTGCGGAGGAAGTGAGCGGGCAGAGGCAAGGGACAGGTATGCTTCGGCTGGGCGAAAACTGCCTGTCCCTTGCGGCTGACACGGATGAAAGAAGCCCGGCTTCTTGAGCTTTCGCAGTGTTCTCTCACCGCGAAATCAAGAAGCCGGGCTTCTCACGCTTTACGGTCTGCTTACTTCTTCGCAGGCACCGGCACCTCGGCCGCGTTGGGCTGCGCGGAGACTTTGAGCCCGTCGCCGGCGAAGCGCAGGTAGAGCGACTGGTTGCTGGTGGTCTTGACGACCTTGGCCAGCACGGTGTTCCAGCCCTCCTTGAGATCTACGTCTACCTTGTCCTGTTCGGGAACCGCGGTGCGCGGCGTGATCTGTTCGTGCACGCGGACGCCGTTGATCCAGATGCGGTCGAGGTTGCCCGAGCCCACGAGCAGCTGGGCCTGCTGCGCCTTGGGTGAATAAACGTAGGTCAGAGCGTAGGCCGAGGCGTTGTCTTTCTTGGCGATGGGGCGGAGGTCGAGGTGGCCGTTGCTGGCGGCCCGCACGGGCTGCCAGGCCAGCTTGGTCTTCTTGGGCCCGTCGTATGTCACGGTCGGATCCGGATTTTTTTCGGGCGGATAGATCGCTTCCAGATCGTCGCCGAACGGGCCGACCGCATAGAAGTCAAATGCGGTGCCGCGCAGCGATTCCTGCTGCCCGCGATCGCGCAGGAAGGCCACCAGGTCGATGAACTGATCGAAGCTCAGCTGGCTGATCACGTTGTCGGGCATGACCGACACCTTGGCGGGCACCACTTCTTCCAACTCGCCAGCCGGGATGCGGATGTCGCGGCCATTCGCATCGCGCAGATGCAATTCCTCCTTCGACTGGGCGATCTTCAGGCCCTGGTAGACCTGGCCCTTCTTGGTGGTGGCTACATAGCCCTGGAAGCCTTCCTTGATCTCCTTGCTGGGATCGATCATCGACTCCATGATCTTGTCTAGCGTGTGCGTGTCCCAGACGCGCGTCAGATCCGGGCCGACCAGCCCGCCCACGCCTTCAAGGCGATGGCAGTTGATGCACGCCAGCTTGTTGCTGTCGAGGTAGAGGAGCTTGCCGCGCTGGGCGTTGCCCTTGGTTTTGACGAGCTGGGCGATCCGTTCGACTTCTTCCTTGTCGAGCGAGAGGATCAGGCCCCCCTTCATCACCTCGGTGAGCAGCTTGCCCATGTCGGGATTCTTGGCGGCGTGGACGCGCAGGCTGTCGGCCACCTGCGGCAACAGCGTGCGGGGCAGCTTCTTCTGCAAGAAGCGCTCGGCAATCAACTTGGCCCCTTCGGGCTTGCTGCCCAGGACCAGCACCGCTTCCTTCTGCATGTCGGCATCGTTGTCGGCCAGCAACTTTTCGGCGAACTGGGCAGCCACACCCGGATCGACTGCCGCCAGGGTGCGGAAGGTCTCCAGCCGCAGGGTGGCGTCGAGCCCCTTGGTGTCGACGAGTCCCTTGAGCACTTCGAGGCTCTTGGGGCTCTGCAGCGCGCGCAAGGCCCGGGCGGCCACGATCCGCTCCGCCAGCACACGCTCGGGATCGGCCAGCAGTTCGGCGACCCTGGGAGCGGCCCCCTTGATGCGGGCCTGGTCAACGATGGCGAGTGCTCCCATGCGGGCTTCGGAGGTGGGCTCATCGAGGAGCGTGAGCACGATCTGCTCGATCTTCTTGGCGGCTTCCGGTTTTTCCAGGTCGCGCGGATTGACGGCTTCCAGCCCGGCCAGCTTCACGCGGGCCGGCTCCTTCGGATTCTTGATCAGGTAATCCAGGATCGGCTCGGTGGAGATGGGGGGATCGAGCTGGTAGTTGCTGTAGGAATGGAGCAGGTCGGCCCGCTGCTGGATGTCGAGGTGCGGGTAGGCGAGCAGGCGAGGAATGGCCTCGGCCGCGGGCCGCGTGCGCAGGGCCAGAAACGCATCGACCACGCGCGTATGGATCTTGTCCTCGCCCGATTCGGCCAGCGTGATCAGCTTCTCGATGCCGGGCTTGCCCAGCCGTTCGATGCCGCGCAATAGCCCGTCCCACAGGTAGAGGTCCTTCATGTCTTCGGTCTTGAAGAGATTGCCGAGCACGTCTTCGGTGCCCGGGGCATTGATCTTGCCCAGGGCCAGGAACATGGCCCGGCGCACGGTGGGCTCGGGATCTTCGAGATAGCGAACGATGACGTCGGCGATCTTGCGTTCGCCCGGCTTCGCATGCAGAGCCAGCGCTTCCACGGCCAGCCGGCGGACGGTCGGGCTCTGATCGCGCAGCACGCTGACCACGCCTTCTTCCACGTCTTCATTCCAGAATGCGTGGAGAGCGCCGAGGGCGGCGATCCTGGCCCGCACGGGCTGGTCGGCTGCCAGGAACAGGTAGAGCAGCTTGATCCAGTTGCGGTCGCCGCGGTGGACCAGCTCGCCCTGGGCTTTCTGGCGATCGCTCAGGTTCTCGCTGGCGAGCAGCTTGAGCAGTTCTTCATCGGAAGAGCGGATGACTTTTTCCCAGCTGTTCATGGGCCGCAGGGCAATGGCTTTCATGTCGTCGGTGCCCGCCCAGGAGAGACGATAGATGCGGCCATGCTTGCCGTCGCCGGAGAGCTGGCCGGCGCCGCCCGAATCGGTGCGCCAGTCGACCACGTAGATGGCCCCGTCCGGCCCGAGCACCGCCTGGCAGGGCCGGAACAGCGGATCGTTGCTCTTCAGCAGTTCGAACTCTTCGATGACCTCGAAGGTCGTGCCCCGGGGAGCGATCTGGTAGGCGCGAATGTTCTTGCGATAGACATCGGGATAGTAGAGCAGGCCGCGCATGGGCTCGGGGAAGTAGGTATCGTTGTAGACGAGCAGGCCGGCGGGGGCGCCGCGGCCCGTCTTCAGCATCGGGGCCAGCTTGCCGGGCAACTCGCCATAGACCGCGCCGCGCACGAAGTCGGGCTGGCAGCAACGTGCCCCCTCGCGCAGTCGCCAGCCGAAGTCGGCGCCCTCGGCCACATGCATGAGCCGGCAGCCCATGAACTTGCTGCCGTCTTCGTTATCGTTGTCGACGTGGAACATGTTGAAGTACTTGTCGAAGGCCACGTCGCGATAGGGATTGCGGTAGCCCCGCGAGAACACTTCCATCTTCGAACCGTCCGGGCGGCAGCGAAACACGGCTCCGGTCCGCAAGACCGTGGCGCGGCTGCCGTCCGAGCCTTCCACATAGTTATCGTCGTCGCCCGAGGTGATGTAGAGCATGCCGTCGTTGCCGAGGGTCAGCCCGGAGACCTGATGGTGGTGATAGCCGCAGAAGCCCTGGGCGATGACTTCCTTGATGTCATAAGGGCCGTTGGTCTTGCTCTGCTTGTAGCGGCGCACCGTGCCGCGGCCCGTCAAGTAGATCCAGCCGTCGTGCAAGAGGATGCTGGAAGGAAGTTCGTCCTCGAGCACCACGCTGGCCATGTCGTACTTGCCTTCGCCGCGGGTGTCGTAGAGAGCCTTGACAACGTCCTTGATGCCTTTGCGCATGGTGGCGACGCTGCGCTTGCTGCCGTCCTTGTAGGTGAAAGTCTCTTTGA
>JBFWSD010000389.1:0-6477 GCA_050248575.1 Gemmataceae bacterium | reverse complement strand
GCACCAGTCCGTCGATGCGTTTGTCTTCGTTCATTCGGCGCCTTCTTTCAGATGCTTGCCCAGCCGGGCCGCCAGCGCTTGCCGCGCCCGATGGACGAGCACGCCGGCGTTGCTCGGGCTGATCGCCAGCAGATCGGCGATCTCGTCGAGCGTGTGATCCAAACACTTCAGTTGCAGCGCGGCCCGCTGCTGCTCGGGCAGCCGGGACAGCGCGTCCGCGATGTCCCGTTCGAGCTCCAGGGAAATCGCCTGATCGAGCGGTTCGGCCACGGTCGGATCGGCGGGGAGAGAGCCATCAGCCCGTGGGCTGAACAGCCCGAACAGCGGCCGCCGCCGCGCATTCCTCTTGAAACAGGCATTCGTCACCGCGCGGAAGAGCAGCTTGCGGCCATCGGCGGGCAGATCGTAGTCGGCGGCCTTGCGCAGCAGGCTGCAGTAACAATCGTGAACCACGTCTTCCGCCTCGCTCCGGTCACGCAGCATGCCCCGCGCGTAGGCAACTGCCTGCGCCCAGGTAGCCAGTACCCACGCATCCAGGCTCTCCTGGGAGGCGGGCATGATGGGGTCTTCGGCCAACTCGATGGTCCCGGCTGCACTCCTCTCGTGATGGCGGCGTCGCCGTCTCCATTCATCATGCTACCAATGGTGAGCCAGGGATCAGCTACTGAGCCTTGTACTGTTTGAAGAATTCCACAATCCGTTTCGGCGCCTCGCGCGGGACGTTGTGGCTGCCCGGATGGATCAAGGCGACCAGCGGCGTGCCGGTCTTCGAGGGATACTCGGTGCACATCTCGCCTGCAGGCTTGCCATTGGCGTCGCAGCCGTTGACCTTGCGGATGAACTCCATGGACTTCTGCTGCATCTCGAAGGGCACGATGAAATCCTTCTCGCCGGCGACGTGCAGGACGGGCTTGGGCTTGATGAGCTTGAGATCCTTGAGGTTGAGCCCGCCCGCCACCGGGGCGATGGCGGCGAGCTGTTCGCCGCGTGCGGCAAGCAGCACGTAGCTGAAGAAACCGCCGTTGGAGTGCCCGGCCACGTAGACGCGCTTGTCGTCAATCTGATGATCGGTCTTCAGGGACTTCAGGATGGCGTCGAAGAAGGCAAGGTCGCGGTCTGCCTGGTCGCCAATGGATTTTTGCCAGCCCGCCCCCTTGCCCGCCACATCGATCTTGGGCACGGGCGTGGGCAGCCCTTGCGGATAGACGCAGACCGCCTCGGGCCAGAGTTGATGAAACGCAAACTGGCGGGCCGACAGCTCCATCTTGCCAAAGTGCCCGTGAAACGCGAACACCACCGGGGGCTGCTGACTCGTCTTCTCCGGCAGGTAGACCAGGGCTTCGCGCTCGACGTCGCCCACCTTCCAGGTCATTCGTTTGAGGCCGGCGTCGGCGGCCGCGTTGCCCTTCTTGTCCTTGAACTGCTTGAGCTTCTCCCGCAGCTTCTCGATATCAAGCTTGCCGCCGGTCTTGTCGCGCAAGCCCTTGAGCTTCTCCAGCCCGGGCCGGCCATCGTCGGCCTTGCCCAGGTTGCAAGAACATGCCAGCAGCAAGCCTGCGAAGATCATCCAGCGGGCCATGTTGAATTCCTCGTCGAAGTTCGGGTGGTCACTCTGCCCTTACAATCCCCGCCGGGCCAATTTCTTACAAAGAAAATCGCCGCAGCGTTGTATCTGGCAACTGTCTATCGGGAAAGTAGTTACGGCGACGGACTCGTTGTCGCTTGCGTAGCGCCCCTGACGTGCCTGGTCAGCTCGAGCAGGCCAGGCGCTTCCAGATCGAAGATGCGATAGGCCAGCAGCTTGGCGCCGTCCTCGATCAGGAACCAGGTCAGCGCATAGCCCCACACGACCAGGGCCCAGAACCAGCCCAGCGGCGCCATGAAGATCCCGTAGACAGCGATCAAGGTAGCGACCAGCTGCGTGCCGCCGACCGCCGCGAGCAGCAGTCCGGCGGGCCGGATGGACCAGAACGGCCCGCGCGTGCGCGTCACGAAGATGGTCAGGTGCCCGGCCACCGATAGCTTGAGGTACATCAAGGACTGGATCGTGTCCCGGTCCAGCGTGAAGACCCGCTCGCCCAGATAGAAGAGCAGGAACGACTCGACCACGCCGATCCCGCCCAGCACCGAGGCCACGCCCAGCACCCTGGGCATGTTCCAGGATTCGGGCAGATTCGAGGCACGCACGCGATCGTAGGCAATCGACAGGATGGCCCCGTCGTTGAGCAAGGCCAGCAACACGATCATCACCGCCGTGAGCGGATAGAAGTTGAAGACCAGGATGGCCAGCGTCATGAACAGCAGCACGCGGATGGTCTCGGCGATGCGGTAGATGGCGTAGCTGTTCATGCGCTGGAAGATCTCGCGGGCAATCTTGATGGCGTCGATGATGACCGACAGCCCCGGCGTGAGCAGGACAATGTCGGCGGCAGCGCGGGCGGCATCGCTGGCCCCTGCCACGGCAATCCCGGCATCGGCCTTCTTGAGCGCCGGCGCGTCGTTGACGCCGTCGCCCGTCATGCCGACGATGTGATCCCGTTCTTGCAGCACATCCACGATGTGATACTTGTGTTCGGGAAAGACCTGCGCGAAGCCGTCCGCCTGCTCGATGAGCTCGGCATTGCGCGCGGTTTCCTCGCCAAGCACACGGGCGTCGAGCAGATTGGTGCCCAGGCCAAGCTGGCCGGCAATCTCCCTGCCGATGGCCAGCTGATCTCCGGTCACCATCTTCACATGGATGCCGATCTCTTTGGCCGTGGCGATGGTCGACTTCGAGTCGGGCCGCGGCGGATCGAAGAGCGGCAAGACGCCGAGAAACTGCCAGTGGCCCGGCTCCTGACGGCGGGCCACGCCGAGCGAGCGAAAACCTCGCGCCGCGAAGTCATTGATGGCCTGCTCTGCCTGCTGGCGATCGGCGTCCGCGCACAGGTCGAGCACCACCTGCGGCGCTCCCTTGGTGAACTCCACGACCTGCTGATCGGGCTGAAGCACGCGAGCTTCGGTTCGCTTGTGTACCGGGTCGAAGGGCTGAAAGTGCTGGACCTGATAGCCGGCCAGCGAATCCTCGAACCCGCCGAGGACGGCAAGGTCGATGGGGTCTTGATCCTCGGCGCGCGAGGCCAGGGCTGCCGCGCGCAGCAATGCTTGCTTGTCGCTGCCCGCGGCACAGAAGGGCTCCCCCAGGCTCAGCTTGTTCTGGGTGAGGGTGCCCGTCTTGTCGGAGCAGAGGACATCCATCCCGGCCAGTTCCTCGATCGAGGCCAGCCGGCTCACGATGGCTTCCTTGCGGGCCAGGAAACGGGCGCCGACAGCCATCATCACCGACAGCACCGTGGGCATCGCGACCGGCACGGCCGCCACGGTCAGCACCAGGGCAAACTGGAACGTTTCCAGCATGTCATCGCCGCGGAACAGGGCAAACATCAGGATGAGCACCACCAGGGCGACGGCGAGCACGATCAGGAAGTCGCCGATCTTGAGCACGGCGCGCTGAAAATGGCTGGTGGTGTGGGCCGTCTGCACCAGGTGTGCCGTGCGGCCAAAGAACGTGTTGTTGCCCGTCGCGAACACGACCGCGTCGCTCTCTCCCTGCTTGAGCACCGATCCAGAGTAAACGACGTCGCCCGTTTCGTGGCTGACGGGCAAAGATTCGCCGGTAAGGGCCGATTGATCGATCAGCACCGGATCGCACTCGAGCAGGCGAGCGTCGGCCGGAATGATGTCGCCCAGACGAACACGGATCACGTCGCCGGGCACGAGGTCCCGGGCCGGCACCGACTTCCACTCCCCATCGCGCCTGGCACGCGCTTGCAGCGCCAGCTTCGATTTGAGCGCCGCAATGGCCCCCGCGGCCTGATACTCCTCCCAGAACCCGACCACGGCGTTCATCAGCAACAACACCAGGATGATGCCGAAATCGGTCCAGTGACCGACGACAGCCGAAAGCACCACGGCGGCTTCGATCATCCAGGGAATCGGCCCCCAGAAGAACGACAGAAACTTCAAGAGCGGGTTGACCTCCTCTTCCGGAATCTCATTGTGTCCGACCCGGGCCAGCCGCGCGTTGACTTTTTCCTGCGTGAGCCCGTCACTGGTCGTATCGAGTCTTGCCAGGAAATCCGCGCGCGGCAGCTGGGCCAGGTCCTTGTCGCTCGTCTCGGTGGTGGCTTGTGTACTCATGGTGTTTTCCTCTGCTGTCAGATATCGCAGCGCAGACTCTGCCCCTTCTTCACGGTGTGCTCCTGCGTGCGATGCGTGAAGGTCAGGGAGTCCCCTTCTTCCAGGGTGTAGTTGACGACATATTCGCTGATGTGCACCACGAGTCGGCAGCCGCGCACGGTGAGCTTGAAGCAGAGATCGACCGCGATCCTGGTGGGATTGAAGGAGATGCGGCCCTCGTAGTCGCGCAGGCCGGCCAGGCCATAGACGACCGCCATCCAGGTGCCACCCATCGAGGCGATGTGCACGCCGTCCTTGACATTGCCCCCCACGTCGGCCAGGTCCATCAGCAGGGCAAACGTGAAATAGCGGCGGGCCACATCCTCGTATCCAATCTCGGCGGCCACGATGCTCTGGATGCAGGCCGACAGCGACGAATCGCCTGTGGTGAGCGGATCGTAGTAGTCAAAATTCCGCCGCTTCTGTTCCTCGCTGAATTCATGCCCGAGCAAGTACATGGCCAGCACCACGTCGGCCTGCTTGATCACCTGATGCCGGTAGATGACCAGCGGATGAAAGTGCAGCAGCAGCGGGTATTTCTCGGCCGGCGTGTTCTCGAAATCCCAGACCTTGCGATCGAGGAAACTCTCGTCTTGCGGGTGAATGCCCAGCCGCGCGTCGTAGGGTATGAACATCAGCTCGGCGGCGTTTTCCCAGTCGGCAAGCTCGGCAGTCTTGAGCTGGGTGCGATCGGCGATGATCTGGTAGGCTTCCGGCTTTTCCTGGCGCAGTTCCTTGAGGATGCGGGCCGCGTTGGCCAGATTCTCCCGCGCCATCAGGTTCGTGTAGGTGTTGTTGTTGACGACCGTCGTGTACTCGTCGGGCCCGGTGACGCCGTGTATGCAGAAGCGGCCATCCTGCCGCTTCGAGAAGAAGCCCAGGTCGTACCACAGGCGGGCCGTCTCGACGAGCATCTCGGCGCCGCATTCTTCGAGGAAGGCCTCGTCGCCGGTGATCTGCACGTACTTGACGACCGCGTGGGCAATCGCCGCGTTGATGTGGTACTGAGCCGTACCGGCGGCGTAATAGGCCGATGCTTCCTCGCCGTTGATGGTGCGCCAGGCGAACAGGGCCCCCTTCTGGTTCAGCTCGCGTGCGCGTGCCCGGGCCTTGTCGAGCAGGCTATGACGAAAACGCAACACGTTGCGGGCCAGCCGCGGCGACGTGTAGATCAGGAACGGCACCACGTACATTTCCATGTCCCAGAAGTAGTGGCCGTCATAGGTCTGGCTGGTGAGTCCCTTGGCCGGTATGCCCGCGAAGTCGGCGCGGGCAGACGCCTGCAAGAGCTGAAACAGGTTCCAGCGAATGCACTGCTGGGCGCGGCGGTGGGTGCGGCCCCCCTGGATATCGCTGCGCGCCCAGAAATCGTCGAGATAGGCGCGCTGATCTTGCAGGAGCTGGTCGAAGCCGTGGGCCCAGACGCGGTCGAGCGTGCGGCCCGCGCGGGCGCGCAACTCTTCAGTCTTGTCGAAACGCGAAGTGTGATAGGTGATGTACTTGGTGAGCTGGATCGGCTTGTTCGGCTCGGCGTCGACGTGAAAGATGATCTGCCCGGTCCCCTCGGCGCAGGAGGTGTCCACCTTGTAGGCGCAGTCGGTTGCCAGCGTGTGATCGACGCCGCAACTCAGCCCCATGCCGCTGTTCCTGGTCACGAACGAGAACAGCAAGCGTTGCTTGATGCACTCGGAGGATTGAGGCAGCAACACGTCGCCGACCGAGTGCCGGCCCAGGCGCGGGTCGTCTTCTTTTGGCGCCGCAGGGGCATGATCGACGACCTCGGAGGAGAGCACGAGGGCCGCGCGGGTGTTCATCATCGTCACCCGGTAAGAGATGGCCGCCACGTGCTTTTCGTGAAAGGAAACCAGCCGCCGCGATTCGACAAGGATCTGGCGGCCCGCGGGCGTTTCCCAGAGCACTTCGCGATCCAGCGTGCCGTTCTGCATGTCCAGCACGCGCCGGTAGCGGAGAATGCGGGCACTCTCGAGATCGAAGGGCTCGTCGTCCACGTAGAGGCGGATGATCTTGCCGTCGGGCACATTGACGATCGTCTGCCCTTCCCTGGCGAAGCCGAAGGCTGTCTCGCCGTAAGGGATCGCCCAGGATTCGTAAAAGCCGTTGATGAAGGTGCCGTGCTGGCGGGCCGGGCTGCCCTCCTCGAAGGCGCCGCGCAGCCCGAGGTAGCCATTCGCGGTAGAAAATAACGTCTCCGCCTGGGCCATCGCACCAAGATCGAGGCGGCTCTCGACCAGCTTCCAG
>JBFWSD010000388.1:0-6485 GCA_050248575.1 Gemmataceae bacterium | reverse complement strand
CGAGAACGCGACGGGCAGCGGCATGCACACGCATCTCAGCCTCTGGCGCGACGGCAAGAGCTTGATGGGAGACGCAGCCCAGAAGTGGGGCCTGCACCAGACCGCGAATCGCTTCATGGCGGGGGTCTTCCGGCATCTGCCCGCGTTGATGGCGGTGACCACGCCGAGCGTGAACTCGTATCGCCGCATCCGCCCGCACGCCTGGAGCGGTGCTTATCAAGCCTGGGGCATCGCCAACAAGGAAGCCGCCATCCGCTTGATTCTCGAGCCGAAGACTTCGGCGCCCATTCACTTCGAGCTGAAGACCATGGACGCTTCCGCCAATCCGTACCTGGCGCTGGGCAACATCCTGGCCGCGGGACTCGACGGCATCAAGCAGGGCCACACGCTCCCTGAACCGGTCGAGGTCGATCCGGGCAACTTCTCTACCCGCGAGCGCGACGAGCGCGGCATCCGCGCCTTGCCCACCAACCTGGAATCGTCACTGGAGAACTTTGTGGCCGACAACGTGCTGCGCGAGGCGATGCAGCCCGCCGTGGCCGATGCGTTCGTGGCGGTTCGCCGCACCGAACTCGAAGCCCTGCACGGCCACTCCTTCGAAGACGAGCGTCTCCTCCTGCTGGAGCGCTACTGATGTCGGAGTCCGAGATCACTTCTTCAGACTGATGCAGACAAGCTTGTCGTTATCGCGGGCAAAGAGCCGGCCGCCGGCGAGGGCTATCTCGGCGCGGCACGGCTTGCCCAGCACCTCGGCGCGGGCCGTCTCGCGATACGCCTTCGGGCTGGCCTCGAAACAGACCAGCTCGCCCGCCTCGGTCAGGGCGTAAATGTGCGTGCCGGCCAGGATCATCGAGGCGCAGCCGAACCCTTCCTTGGTCCACTGCTCCTTGCCCGTCTTGAAGTCGATGCAGCGCAGGCGGGCGCCGGTTTCCTGCCGGCCATCGATGCCGTAGAGGTAGCCGTCCTTGAGAATCGGCGTGTTGTAGTGGGCCGACAGCGACTCGTCATTCTTCCAGACTTCTTCGGCCCCCTCCTTGGTGACTTTCAAGAGCAGCCCGCCGGTGCGGTAGGAAGTGGTGACGAAGACGAGATCGCCCCACACGGTAGGAGCGGCCGCGTTCACCGATGCATCTTGCCGCGAGCGCCAGAACTTGCTGAAGCGAACCTTGCCCGTCTTCGGGTCGAGGGCCACCAGCCCTTGACGGGTGAAGACAAAGACCAGGCGCTCGCCGCCAATTGTTGCGGCCACGGGCGACGAATAGCTGGCGCCGTCGTCGGTGGCTTTCCATTTTTCGGCGCCCGTGGCGGCATCGAAGGCGACGATGCCGGCCCCCTTGCCTCCCACGTTGACGATGACCAGCCCGTCTTCCACGATGGGAGTGGTGCCGACGCCGAAGAAGTTCTGCCGCACCTTGTAATCCTTGAGGATGTTGCGTTGCCAGACCTTGGCGCCGTCGGCCAGCTTGAGGGCCGTCAAGTCGCCGCCCGCGCCGAGCGTGTAAATGCGCTCGCCCGCGACCACGGGCGTCGAACGCGGGCCGTCCCCCTTGCCGTACATGTCCTGGTAGTCGCAGGCGTAGGCAGTCTTCCACTTCCGCTTGCCAGTGGCAGGATCGAGACTCTCGATCACCTCGTCGGCGCCGACGCGCTGAAACAGGATGAGTTGATCGCCCACGACCACCGGGCCGGAGTAGCCAGCGCCGACGTCCTTGTTCCAGAGGATCTTGGCGCCGTCCTTGGGCCAGGTGGTGATCAGCCCGCTTTCGCCGGAGATGCCGTTGCGGGCCGGGCCAAGGATCTGCGGCCAGTCATCCGCCACCGAAACGGACACGAACAGGAGCCCGAGGAGCGCTGCCCGCAGATAGTTCATGGCAAACCTCCGTTGCATTTCCGGGCGAATCGATTCCTGATGTTACCATGGCCCGCTCAGCAGTGCCTGGCAAGACCCCGTTTCAAAGCTGATACGTGATGGGCAGGAACGGCACGCCCAGCCACTTGCCCATCATGATCGCCGCAATGAAAAAAATCACATGCAAGAAGAACGAGAGGATGTAGGCCGACAGCACATCGAGCCCCGACAAGCGTTTGACTCCAATCAACGACACGACCAGTGCCAGGTAAGGACCGATGTGAGGGATCAATGCCAGCGTGGTCACGCACAGCGCCAGGAGCAAGAAGCGGCCCAGCAGGTTGCGCCAGGTCCAGACCGGCTCGACGTTCGTCCAGCGCCGCACCGAGCAGAGCACGGTGGTCCAGAGCAGCACGGTCGCGCTGTTCAGGAGCAGCAGGCCCAGGGCTGTCTTGGTGGACGTGTCCAAGTCAGGAATCAGGGTCAGGTCTTGGGTTGCTGCTGTTGTTGCTGTTGTTGTTGCTGTTGCTGTTGCGGCTTCTTGGCGGGTGCGGCCGCGGGCTTGCCGTCGTTGCGCAGTCGCTGGCGGGCCCGATTCAGCACCGGCCCGATGCTGTTGACCGGAATCTGCAGCTGGCTGCTGATCTCTTCGTAAGAGCGCCCTTCCAGGTAGAAGAGGCGGACCACTTCCCGTTCCTTGCTGGGCAGCTTGCCCATGAGCTGCTGCACTTCCTCGAGTCGTTCGAGCCCCATCTGCACGCGGGGGACTTCGTCGGGCACCTTGTCGGTGGCCACCGTCTTCTCGCCAAAGCGGCGATTGAGCTCGTGCAAGCAGGCGCGGCGCGCGACGACCGTGAGGTAGGTGGCCAGACTGCTGCGGCCGCGAAACTGCCTCAGCACCGCGTAGTTGTTGTTGACGAGTTGCAGCAAGATCTCGGCGGCCACGTCTTCCACGTCTTCGGGCTGCAAGGTGACGCTGCGCAGATGGGCCGTGTGATGCACCACGTGATAGATCAGCCCCAGGTAGCGATCGACGAAGTCGTTCCAGCCGCCCGCTTCCCGGTTGAGACAGCGTTGCAAGATGGCCTTGTCTTGCGGAGTAAGTGCCACGTTGATCCCCGGATGCGCGTACCGACCCTGAGCCGATGAAAGTATAGTAACAAGCACTAGATTGTACCTCACGCCGCGCGGGCCGAGTAGTCTGCTTCACCGAAATTGTCTGTGTCAACCGGCACAGCCCGCACAACCCGCACACCTGTAACCACAACACGCATCTTTTCCGCACGACCGGCACATTGACGACTCTGCGCCAACCGATGAGGAAGAGGGCTGCTCTTACCATTCGCGAGGGAACGCGATGAAGCTTGCATGGCTGCGTGCGCTGCTGTTCGCCTGTCTGCTGACGGCAGGATTCGCTTCCGCCCAGGAAATGCACAAGATGGAAGGGATGCTGGCCCCGGCGCCGGCAACCGTGCCCGAGGAGCCCGTTTCGTTCGGCCTCGCCGAACTGGAAACGCTGGCGCTCGAACGCAATCCCACACTGGCCCAGGCCGCCGCCTACGTGGCCGCCTCGCGCGGCAAGGCCCTGCAGGCCGGCCTCTGGCTCAACCCCGACGTTGGCTACATCGGTGAGCTCATGGGCACCGAAGGAACCGCCGGCGAGTTCCAGGGGGGCTACATCCAGCAAACCATCGTCACGGGCGGCAAGCTGCGCCTCAGTCGCGCCAAGTACAATCAAGAGGCCTTCGAAGCCGAGATCCTCGCCACCGCCCAGCAACTTCGCGTCCTCAATGGCGTGCGGCTGCGCTACTACGAGGTGATGGCCCTCCAGCGCATGCTCGAGGTACGCAAGGAACTGCTCGCCAACGCCCGCGAACACCTGCGCACCCGCAAGGAACAGTTCAACACCGGGCAGACCACTCGCACCGGCGTCTTGCAAGCCGAGGTGGAAGCCAATCGCGCCGACATCAACGTCCGCATGCTCGAGAACCGCAATCGCGCCGCCTGGCAACAACTGATCGCCGTCGTCAATGCCCCCGAACTGACACCGGGTAGCCTCGCGGGCAATCTGGAACCGGATGGCCCGGCCCTCGACTTCGATTGCAGCCTCGAAATTCTCTTGCGCGACAGCCCGCAGCTGCAAGCAGCCCATGCCCACGCCGTACACGATCAGATCATGGTCCAGCGCGAACGCCGCCAGCCCATTCCCAACGTCACCGTGCAGGCCGCCACCGGGCAGAACTTCGAGACCAACAACACCGTCGCCAGCGTTCAAGTCGGCATCAACCTGCCCGTGTTCGACCGCAACCAGGGCACCATCCGCCAGGCCCAGGCCGATCTGAGCCGTTCGCTCGCCGAGATCCAGCGTGTCGAACTGTTGCTGCGGGCCAGCCTGGCCGAAACCTTCAGCCACTACCTGACCGCCTACCAGACGGTGCAGATCTATCGTGAGTCCAGCCTGCCCCGCCTCGAGGAGGCCTACAAGATCCAGCAAGACATGTACAAGGCGCGGCGGCTGCCCTGGATCGAAGTGGTGGCCACGCAGAAGGAGTTGCTGCTCTTGCGTACCGAATACACGCAAGCGCTGCTCGATCTGCGTCATGCAGAGGTGGCCATCCGCGGACTCCTCCTGGTGGATGGCCTGACCCAACCGCCGCCCCCCTTGCCCGGCGGACACATCGACGCCGTGCCCAAACCAAGGTGATTTCTCGATTTTCGATTTTCGATTGTGGATTTTCGATTTTCGGAAGCGGCTCGCCAGACGAAGATTTTCAACTGTGAAAAATTGTGTCCGGTGGCAGCCCCGATCGCGATAGAGGGTGTGGGGGAGTACACGCGCAGGATCAGCTCCTCCTTCGCCGACTCGTTCTAAGTTGATATCGGGTAGTGTTTTAGGGCATCGACGCCACAGCAAGGTTAGGGGAGCACCAACATGCTTGCCTGGCTGAAGCAACGCTTCTCCAGTTTGGTCGAGCAACGCAGCACCAAGGTCGCTCAGCGGGATACCGTCATGGATGAGCAAGTGATTGCGCAGCTGGGCGGGGCCGGCTGGCCGGCACGCATCCGTCAGCTTTCCACCAAGGAACTGATCCTGGTGGCGGGCTCGTGGCACCAGCCCGGCACGCGTCTCACCGTCAAGCTCCTCAACAAGCGCACCGGCGATTCCCTGCAACTCGAGGCACAGGTCACCGACGTGGTGCCCCGCAATCACTCGAAGTGGCTGCTCGTGACCGCCATCAATCAGCCCATCAGCTCCGAACAGCTGAAAATGTTCGTCTAAGCGATGCCGCCAACCTCGATCGACGCGACCGTTGCCCTCCACAATGGCGTGGCCATGCCCTGGCTCGGGCTGGGAACCTGGCAGGCCGCGGACGGCTCCGAGGTCGAACGGGCCATTCTCGAAGCCATCAAGCTCGGCTACCGCAGCATCGACACCGCTTCCATCTACGGCAATGAAGTCGGCGTCGGCAACGCCGTGCGCAACGGCGGGCTGCCCCGCGACCAGCTCTTTATCACCTCCAAGGTCTGGAACAGCGACCAGGGGTTCGAAAACACGCTCCGCGCCTTCGACGCCAGCATGCAGCGGCTTGGCCTCGACTACCTCGATCTCTACCTGGTGCATTGGCCCGTGCAGGGCAAGTACCGCGACACCTGGAAGGCCCTCGAAAAGCTCTACGCCGACCAGCGCGTGCGGGCCATTGGCGTCAGCAACTTTCTCACCCATCATCTCGACGACCTGCTGCCCGGCGTCCGCGTGGTGCCGATGGTCAACCAGGTCGAGTTCCACCCGTGGCTAGTCCAGCCCAAGCTGCTCGATTATTGCCGGCAACGCAAGATCCAGGTGGAAGCCTGGGCCCCCTTGATGCGGGGCCGCTTTGCCGACATCCCGGAAATCACCGCCATCGCGCGGCAGCATCAGAAGTCCCCTGCCCAGGTCTTGCTCCGCTGGGACCTGCAGCATGAAGTGGTGACGATTCCCAAGTCCACCTCCGCGCAACGGCTGGCCGAGAACGCGGCTCTCTTCGACTTTTCGCTCTCCGCCGCCGAGATGGCCCAGCTCGATGCGCTCGAATGCGGGCAGCGCGTCGGCCCGGATCCGGATAACTTCAATTTCTAGCCAACGACCCACCACAAATCTTCCCCCGACGCTGCACGAATCCCGGCCCTGACCTAAAATAGGCGTACGCACGGATGGACTGCTGCTGACCGAAGATCAGCCCACCACCTCGGGTAGGGACAGAAACCCGAAATGCCGCGTTTTCCAACGCGCTGGCGTGGTGTCAGCGGAAGATGACGTGCCGCCGGGCTTGTCCGCGGGCAAGACCGGCGCGGATGGACACGCCGAGACTGTAAATCCCTGGCCGCCATGAGTCTCTATTCCGCCATGCGCGTGGCGCTCGGCGCCTTGCTGGTGAACAAGAGCCGCTCGGCCCTCACTTGCCTGGGCATCGTGATCGGCATCGGGGCCGTCATCGCCATGACCTCGGCGGGCGGCGGCGCGCGCCGCACGCTCGACGACCGCCACGATTCCGTCGGCAAGAACCACATCCTCGTCCGCCCCGGGGCCCGCGCACAGTCCGGCACCAACACCGACTATGCACCGATCACCAATGACGACCAGGCCGCCATCCGCAAG
>JBFWSD010000387.1:0-6498 GCA_050248575.1 Gemmataceae bacterium | reverse complement strand
CGCCACGCAGGCCGTTGTCGGGCGAGCGGCCGAACTCGCCGGCACAGACGATCAGCGTCTCGTCGAGCAGCCCGCGCCGCTTCAGGTCGTGGATCAGCCCGGCGAAGGGCTTGTCGACGGCCCGGATGCGGTTGGCATGCGAGCGTTCGATGTAGTCGTGCGAATCCCAGCCGCCGGCGTAGACCTGCACGAAGCGGACCCCTTTCTCGATCAGCCGGGCCGCCAGCAGGCAGCGGCGGCCTACGTTATCGGTGTCTGCATCACCAATGCCGTACAGCTCCTTGGTGCGGGCATCTTCCTTGTCGATGTCGAGGATGCCGGGCACCTGCAACTGCATGCGGAAGGCCAGCTCGTACGCTTGCATGCGGGCGGCCAGCGCCTCGTGCTCGGGATGCAGCTGGCGGTGATCGTCATTCAGCTTCGCCAGCAGATCGAGATTGCGGCGCTGGACTTCGCGCGTGACTCCCCTGGGCGGCTCCAGATCAAGGATCGGCGCCCCCTGGGCACGCAGGGCCGTTCCCTGGAAGCTGGCGGGCAGAAATCCGTTCGACCAGTTGGCGCTGCCCCCCTGCGGAAAATAGAACTCGGGCAGCACCATGAAGCTGGGCAGGTCGCGATTCGCGCTGCCCAGGCCATAGCTGACCCAGGCCCCGACGGCGGGATCGGCGCCGAAGCGACTGCCCGTGTTCATCTGATAGCAGGCGGTGGGGTGATTGACCGATTCTGCCTGGCAGCCCTTGTAGAGGCACAGCTCGTCGGCGACGCCGGCGAGATGCGTGAACTGCTCGTTCATCCAGAGGCCCGACTTGCCCGCCTGGCGGAACTTGAACGGGCTCTCCACGAAGTAACGCTTGCCGCTCGCCATGGCCGAGGCGAACTTGTCGTTGCGCACGAATTCCATGAGGTACAGCTCGGTCAGCTTCGGCTTCGGATCGAAGGTGTCGATGTGGCTAGGGCCGCCCTCCAGAAACAGGAAGACACAGGCCTTGGCCTTCGTGGCATGATGCGGCGGCCGCGGCGCCAGCGACGTCTCCGCTTGCACGAGCGACGTCAAGGCCGTCGTCCCCAGCGTGGCCCCCAGCCCGTAGAGAAAATCGCGTCGCGTCGGGTTCATGGCAGCACCATCAATAGACATAGACAAACTCGTTGGCGTTCAAGAGCACCAGGCACAGCTCGGCCAGGGCACGCGTCTCCGGACCGACATCCCACGGCTTCGCGTCGGGCACGTAGCGCGGATCGAGAGTCTCTTCCCAGGCGAAGGTCTGCCCGGTCATTTCGGCCACGCTGGTGCGAACTAGCTTGGCGGGCCGCGCGCGCTTCGCGGGCGGATGAGCCTTGTGATGCTCGGTCAGTTCGCTCAGGTGTTCGAGGCAAGCTTGCTTTTGCGCGGCGGTGGGCCGCCGACCAAACGCAAGCTGGAAGGCCCGCTCCACCCGCGCCGCGGGCTCGTCCGCCTCCCGTTCCACACGCCTGGCCAGCGCCAGGGCCCGATCGTGGGCAAACTGGCTATTGAAGAGCGCGAAGACCTGCGGCGTGACCGTGGTCTCGTCGCGCCGCTCGCACGACATCTCGCTGTTGGGGCGATTGAGCACTTCCAGCATCGGGTTGCTGAGGCCGCGATAGCGAAACGCATAGAGCGTGCGGCGGTTCCGCTGCCCGGGCCGCGGCGAGGGCTGATACACCGGCGCGATCCCGCCCATGATGTGCCTGGGCTGAATCGCCACATCCCAGTTGATCTCGGGGAAAATGGGCGGCCCGCCGCTGGTGGCGTTCAGCTCGCCCGTGGCGGCCAGCATCGCATCGCGCATCTCTTCGGCCGTGAGCCGGCGGGCCGGAAAATACGCCAGCAGCCGATTCTTCGGATCGACTTCGCGCAATCGCTCGAGGTGCGCATGCTGCCCGGATTGCTGATACACCGTGGAAGTCATGATCAGCCGGTGCAGCTTCTTGAGCGACCAGCCGTTGTCGATGAACCAGGTGGCGAGCCAGTCGAGCAATTCAGGGTGGCTGGGTCGGCCCCCCATCTTGCCGAAGTTGTTGGGCGTATCGACCAGCCCGGCGCCGAAGTGCATCTGCCACACGCGATTGACGATGACGCGCGCCGTGAGCGTGTTGCGCGGGCTGGCGATCCAGCGGGCCAGGGCCAGGCGACGGCCCGTGTTGCTGGTGGGAATCCGTTGCCAGTCGCCCGCATCGCTGTCGCTCGAGCCAAACACGGCGCTCAAGACGCCGGGCGTGACTTGCTGCCCGGCGGCCTCGAGGGCGCCCCCCTTCAAGATCGCGACCTTGTCGGCCTTGCCGCTCTCCACGGAAAAACACTTCGGTGCCGTGCGTTGCTGGGCCAGCTTGAGATAGGCGTCGCGCTTGCCCGTGATCATGCCGGAAGTCTTGGCGTCGGCCTCGTCGGTCAGGCTCTTGATGGGCAGACCCAGGTGCTGCTTGGCATCTGCCTTCACGTCATCAAAGTAGGACGTGTTCTCCCAGGGCTGGAAAGGCGCCGGCCGGTCCACGAACTGCGTGGACGCGAACACCGCCTGGATGCGGTAATAATCGCGCGTGGGCACCGGGTCGAACTTGTGATCGTGGCAGCGGGCACAGGTCAGCCCCTGGCCCAGGAACGTGACGCCAACACTGTGCGTGACGTCATCGAGAAAGAGCTGCCGCGTCACGGCGGCCACGCTCATGGCCGTGTGTTCCCATGGCCCCATGCGCAGGAAGCCCACCGCGATCAGCTTCTCCGGGTCGTTCGGGTCGAGCTCGTCGCCGGCGATCTGCTCGATCACGAAGCGGTCGAAGGGCTTGTCCTCGTTGAAGCTCTTCACCACGTAGTCGCGATAGCGCCAGGCGTGGGGCCGCTCGTAATCGTTGGCAAACCCGCTCGTATCGGCATAGCGGACCACGTCGAGCCAGTGCTGGGCCATGCGCTCGCCATGATGCGGACTGGCCAGCAACTTATCCACCAGCAGCGCCAACGCATCGGGCCGCTCGTCCTTGACGAACTGGTCAATCTGCTCGGGCGTGGGGGGCAGCCCGGTGAGATCGAAGTAGGCCCGCCGCACGAGCGTTGCCCGGTCCGCAAGCGGGGCCGGCTTCAAGCCCTTCGCCGCGAGGCCTTGCTGGATGAAGGCATCGATCGGCGTCTTGATATCGTCGCTCTCGAGTACGGGCACAGTCGGCCGGGCGATCGGCTGATACGCCCAGACATCGGCGGGCTCGTAATGCCGCTGCCCGGCAAAACGCGCGGGCCACGGCGCGCCGGCCTCGATCCACTTCTTCAGGTCGGCCGTCTCCTCGGCGGTCAGCTTCACGCTTTCCTTGGGAGGCATGACCACGTCCCCCGTGCGGAGGATGGCCTGGTAGAGCGGGCTCTTCTCGGCGTTGCCCGGCACCAGCGCCGGGCCGCTGTCACCCCCTTTCAGCATGGCGGCCCGCGTGCGCAGATCGAGCCCGCCGCGCAGCTTCTTTTCCTCGCCATGACAGCCCAGGCACTTCAACTGCAGCATGGGCTGCACGCGGCGGCGAAACAGATCCTCTGCGGCGGGCTCTGCCGCGCTGTGCGCGGCCGTCCACGCCAGCAGCCATCCGAGCGCCGTCAGGAAGAATGGCAGGGTTCGCTTCATACGATGTTCGCCTCCAAAGCCTGGACGGCGGCCGCGCGGTCGCCGGCGCGCAGCGCCTCGTAGATCTTCAGATGCTCGGGGTAGACGTCGTTCAGGTCTTGATGGCGCGAATACACCAGCCGCATGCGCGTGATGGCGGGCAGCCACAGCGCCAGCAGATCGGGTTCGTTGGGCCGCTCCACGATCCAGCGATGGAAGGCCATGTCGTGCTCGACCACCGCGGCCATGTCATTGTCCTGGCAGGCGAGGCGGAGCTGTTCGAGGATCATGGCCCAGTGCCGCACCTCTTCCGGCGTGGCCTCGTCGACGGCAATCCGCAAGGCAAAGGCCTCAATCTGGCGGCGGATGGGCAACACCAGTGCCCGCACCCGTTCGCTGGGGGCCGCCGCCACCTGCACGCCGCAATTGGGGCGATAGAGCAACACCCCTTCTTGCGTGAGCTGGAGCAAGGCATCGCGCACCGGCCCGCGGCTGACGCCGAAGCGTTTGGCCAGCTCGACCTCGTGAAGATGGTCGCCGACGTTGATTTTGCCCGTCAGCACGTCGTGCCGCAACTTGTCGACGATCTGCTCGCGGATGGTTCTAACAATAGTGCTGGGTTTCATTTAGGATTCCCGGTGACCTTGGGGCAGAGAAGGGATTGTCCACGGCGGATTGTCTTTTGTCAACAAAAAACAATTCAAATATCCTGCCCGGTGCCAAGGCCACGCGGACATCGACGTTCAGGTGTCTGGTCTTGGCCAATTGCGATTGACCTGGCCTCAATCTTGCCCGTATAGGCCACGCCCTGTAGTCAACCTGGCCCCGGAATGGCAAAGGAGGCAAACATGGTAAAGTGGCTGGCTAGCATCGTCGCCGCGTTCGCGTGCGTGGCAGGCGTGAACGCTCAGCAATCCTATCAGGCCGAGTCAAAGCTTAGCGGCCATCGCCAGGGCGTCTGGGGTGTGGCCCTGCATGCGGGCTCCGGACTGGCGGCCACCGCGGGCAAGGATCGACAGGTCATCGTCTGGGATGTCGAGTCGGGCACGGCAAAGTGGACGCGGACGGGCCACCAGAAGCAAGTGCTGCGCGTCGCCTTCAGCCCGGATGGCACCAGGATCGCTTCCGTCGCCGACGATCATGCCGTCAAGATCTGGGACATCGAGACGGGCAAGGAACTGCTTACACTGCACGGCCATGGCGGCTGGGTCGCGGGCGTTGCCTTCAGCGCAGACGGCAAGCGCGTGGCCAGCGGCGCTGCCGACAAGACGGTGCGCGTGTGGGATGCGACGACTGGCGAACTGCACTTCACTGGCACGGGCCACAAGTCGGCCGTGTGCAGCGTAGCGTACAGCCCGGCTGGCCAGCTGGCCTCGGCCAGCCAGGATCGAACCATCAAGTTGTGGAACGAAGCGGGCAGCCTCGAACGGACGCTTGAAGGCCACACTGGCGACGTCTACACGGTGGCGTTCAGCCCGGACGGCCTGAAGTTGGCCTCGGCCAGCAAGGATGGCACGGCCCGCGTTTGGGACGCGGCCACAGGGACCGAACTGGCGACGATGAGCGGCCATCAAGGGGACGTGTTCGCGGTGGCGTGGTCGGTCGACGGCAATCAGATCGTCACCTGCGGTGAAGATCGCACGGTCAGGATCTGGGATGCGGCCACCGGCGCCGCGGACACCACGCTCACCGGACATCAGCGCAAGGTCCACGGCGTGGCCTGGAGCGATGACGGCATCATCCTCTCCGCGGGCGAAGACCGCGACGTCTACCTCTGGAAGCGATGATCTGTCAGCGCAGCGTCAACCGTTCGAGGGCAGCCCGCGCTTGCAGCGTGACTGGATGGCCCGGGCTGCCCTCTGCCAGCTTCGCGAGCAGCTTGCGGGCAGACGGCGAGCCGATTCTTTCCAGGACATCGATGGAGCGCAGCGGCCGCCAGTCGGGGGCCACGTAGAGCGGTGCTTTTTCGAGCAACGTCTTGGCCCGGGCACGCAACTCGGCGGAGGGCTGCCCGGCCAGCACCTTTTGCAGTTCGGGCACGGCCAGTGCCCCCAGCTTGGCCAGTTCCTGGCTGGCCTCTTCGCGTTCGAGGAATTCGGCGCTGTCGAGAGCGGCCACCAGCTTGGCGATGCGGGCCTGGTCCAGCCGCGCTGGCTGCACGCGTTCCGTCAAGAATGCGACGCCCTCTTCGCCAGCGGCGGCCAGCGTCCAGAGCGCACGATAGGCGGCCTTGGCGTCTTCACCTGCCAGTGCGTCCCAGAGCGGCGCGTCGAGTTTCTTGATCTCTTCTTTCGACCAGTTGACCGGCGCCAGGCTGCGAAAGACAACCTTGCCATTGGTCTGCCCGGTGACAAGCGTCGTGCCGTCGGGCGAGAAGGCCAGCACGTTGGCCTCGTTTTCGGGGACATCAAGAGTGAGCACGTCGCGCCGCGTCAGCATGTCCCACAACTGAACTCCCTTGTGCTGCATGTCGCTGGTGATGATGAGACCACCACGGTGGAGGTGGCTGCCCCAGCCGCTGGCGAGAAACTGCCCGTCCTGCGCAAAGGCGATGCCGTGCCAGCAATTCTCGATGGCGGGCTCCTCGCGGTCGGCGCGGAGATTCCAGAGCGAGATGCGCGAACCGCCGCCCAGCTCCGTGCCTCCTTTCACCGGCGTGAAGGTGACATAGACTCCTGCCGAGGCCAGCACGGCGCCGTCGGGCGAGAAACGGACCACGTGTCCGCGCTGGGGCAGCCTGCGCTCGAGCTTGCCGGTGGCCACGTTCCAGAGATGAACTTGATCTCCCTGTGTGAGCCCCGTGAGTCCAGGAAGTTCGGCCGGGACGAAACCGCCCGAGGCAAGCAACTTGCCGTCGGGCGAAAAGGCGACCGAGGTGAGTTTGCACTGCTGATCGCGC
>JBFWSD010000386.1:0-6509 GCA_050248575.1 Gemmataceae bacterium | reverse complement strand
CGAAGACGTCACGCACACCGCTTCCTACGATTCGCTCAACGAAGCGGTGGCCGCCGTCACTCCCGAAGGGCTGGTCACCGCCAAGGGCAAAGGGGAAACGCACATCATGGTCCGCTTTGAGGGCCAGGTCGGCGTCTTCCAGGTCACATTGCCCTATACCAAGGTCGAGCCCTATCCGGAGCAGCCGCGAAACAACTTCATTGACGACCACACTGTGGCCAAGTGGAAGGAACTCGGGCTGTTGCCCTCTCCCTCGTGCAGCGATTCGGAGTTCTTCCGCCGTATCCATCTCGACACGATCGGCACCCTGCCCACGCCGGAAGAAGTGAAGGCGTTCCTGGCGGACAAGGATCCGGACAAGCGCAACAAGGCGATCGACAAGGTGCTGGAACGGCCCGAGTTCGTCGATTTCTGGGCCATGAAGTGGGGCGACCATCTGCGCATCAATCGAGCCCGTCTGCAAGACAAGGGCATGTGGAGCTTCCACAACTGGGTGCGGGCCTCGGTGCGCGACAACAAGAGGGTCGACCTGTTCGTGCGCGAGATCGTCACCGCGGAGGGGAGCACCTTCACGGATGGCCCGGCCAATTACTACGGCGTGGGCAACCCGACCGACTGGGCCGAGACCACGGCCCAGCTCTTCCTGGGCGTGCGCATCCAGTGCGCCAAGTGCCATCATCATCCTTTCGAGAAATGGAGCCAGGACGATTACTACGGCATGTCGGCCTTCTTCGTCCGGCTGGCCAGCAAGAACAGTCAAGAGTTTGGCGTCTTTGGCCGCGAACGCATCCTGCACTTGAAGGAAACCGGCGAGCAGACGCATCCGCGCAAGGGCGGCGTGGTCAAGCCGCATCCGCTCGACGGGGCCGACATGGACGACGCCTTCGACCGCCGCCGCAAGCTGGCCGAGTGGATGACCGCCAAGGAGAATCCTTTCTTCGCGCGGAACATCGTCAATCGCTTCTGGGGTTACTACATGGGCCACGGCCTCGTCGAGCCCATCGACGACATGCGGGCCACCAACCCGGCCAGCAACCCGGCCTTGCTCGACGCACTGGCCAAGGACTTCGCCGGCCACGACTTTGACTTCAAACACCTGCTGCGGACGATCATGCGTTCGCGCGCCTATCAGCTCAGCTCGGAGCGGACCGACGGCAACCGGGCCGACGCCACCAACACCTATTTTGCCCGCTTCACGGTCAAGCGGCTGACCGCCGAGCAACTGGCCGACGCCATCGACTTCGCCACCGGCACGCGCGAGAAGTACGACGGGCTCCCCCTCGGCACGCGGGCCATCCAGCTCCCCGATCCGGAGATCAAGTCGTACTTGCTCGACATCTTTGGCCGGCCGGCCCGGCAGATCACCTGCGAGTGCGAACGGACGATGCAGCCCAACATTGCGCAGGCGCTGCATCTCCTGAACGGCGACTTCCTCAATACCAAGATCGGCAACGCGCAGGGCCGCCTCGAAAAACACTTGCAGGCGAAGACTGCGCTGCCCGCCATGGTGGACGAGTTTTATCTCATCACCCTGTCGCGGCCGCCGCGGCCCGAGGAACGCCAGCGCGCGGAAGAACTCGTCAAGGCGGCCCCTAACCCGAAAGAAGGGCTGCAAGACCTCCTCTGGGCTCTGCTCAATTCACGCGAGTTCCTGTTCAATCATTGACCCGCAAAGGCTCACAGTTCTGCGGCGGGCTGCGAAGGTGTGCTCGGAGTCGACTCCTGTGCGGGCCTGTCCATGGCGCGGATGATCTGGCCCGTCTCGGCGAGCAGGGCCAGCAAGTTGTGCACGATGGCCTCCCCCCGAAAATAGTTGTCGCAGAAATCGGTGACCGCCTGCTTCTGCAAGCTCGTCAGCTTCTTTTCCAGATACTGGGCACGTTCGCCGCGATCCTCGGGCAGATTCTTGTCTTCCTTCAATCCTTTCGCCACCAGGTCGAGATGAATGACCTGGCGGAAGTACTTGGTGAAGCGCAAGAGCTGCCGCCACTTGTAGTAGCCGTAGAGGGCCAGCCCGGCCCCAATCAGCGGGCCCAGGAACCCGAAGATGCCCCGGATGGCTTCCATCACATCGGAACGCACCAGCGGCTTGTTGCGATCGCGGTAAGTCACGGTGCCCGGGTGAAGCGGATATTCCGGAATCACCTCTGCCAGGCGCGGCGGTCGGTAGACGGTGGGCAAGTCTCCCTCGTAGATCAGCGGCATCAGTTTCAAGATCGCCTCGGCGGGCACCTTCTCGTTGGCCACCAGCAACGTCCGCACTCCCAGGGTGGGACACGCCGCGGGCGGCACCGCCGGGCTGATGCTGTACGTGTACTCCGGGATCGTCGCGGGCTGAATGTGCAACTGATCGATCCGGTCCGAGTCGGCTTCCACCTCCTCGATGGTGCTCATTGCGAAGGCTTCCGCGAAGGGCAGCGGCACCAGCCGATAGTCGGCCTCGCGCACCAGATGCCACGCCATCGTCGAGGGCAATGAGGCCACCAGAAAGCACGCATCCGGAAGTTGCCTGCGCAGTTCTTGCCGGCGTGCCGCGCTGGCCGTGTGCATCTCCTCGAGCATGGCCATGATTTCCTGCCGGCGCAGCTTGCTGACCGCCACGCTGTCGGGCTGCGCTTCGTCCTTCGCCTCAAGCACCTTCAAGCCGATGCGCGCCAGCAGCAATCTGGCCAGCAAGTTGGTGCCGCTTCGCGCGTAGTTCAAAAAGACGGTCTTGCCGCCCAGGTTCTTCAGGCTGCTGCTGACCGCTTCGAACTGTTCCGTACGGACGAGCAGGTGCAGGCACTCGAGATCAATGGCCGCCACTTCACGCACCGAGCTCCCCGCGTCGAGGTGAATGCCTCCTTGAACGAGGGCCAGATCCAGTTCCCCGCGTTCCACCTTCTTCAACGCGTCCAGCGATCCCTCCGAGTAAGCGTCCTCGAGCGTCAGGCCCTGTTGGGCGCCCTTTTGCGTCAGGAACTGGACCATCTTCTCGCGTACCTCGACATCCGTGCCGCTACTGATGCGGAGCTGGTAGCTTGGCGAGCTGGAACGCTGTGAGAGGGCGAGCACGCCCAGGATGACAAGCAAGAGCCCGACCAGCGACAGAGATAAGGCGCCGAGCCCGCGCCAGCCCAGCCGATCCAGCAAGCGCGTCACGAAGCGGTTGTCCTGGAACGCTCGGGACATGGCGATCTCCACGGGTATGTTCAGGTGGGCGTCTCAACCCCGCGTCAGCTTCTGGAAGCCGTCGCGCAGCTTGCGGGTGATGGGGCCGGGCTTGCCGCTGCCGATGGGCCGATCGTCGCACTTCACCACCGGGATCACTTCGGCGGCCGTGCCGGTCAGGAAGCATTCATCGGCCGTGTAGACGTCGTGGCGGGTGAGCGGCATTTCGTGCGCTGCGATCTTGGCATCGCGGGCCAGTTCCATCACCACGGCGCGGGTGATGCCGACCAAGATGCCGGCTTCGGCCGATGGCGTGTAGAGTACACCGTTCTTGACCAGGAAGATGTTGTCGCCCGTGCACTCGGCGACTTCGCCCTTGTGGTTGAGCATCAGGGCTTCCGGGCAGCCTGCCTTGATGCCCTCCATCTTCGCCATGATGTTGTTGAGGTAGTTGAGCGACTTGATGCGTGGATTGAGGGCGTTGGGGTGATTGCGGATGGTGGCGACCGTGGCCAGTTCCATGCCGCTCTCGTAGAGCTCTTCCGGATAGAGACTGATGCCGTCGACGATGATGACGACTTGCGGGTCGCTGCACTTGCGGGCATCGAGCCCGAGCGTGCCGGAGCCGCGCGTGACGATCAGGCGGATGTAGCCGTCCTTGCGCTCATCGGCCTTGATGGTCGCTTCGACCGCTTCCTTCATCTTGGCGGGCGTGAGCGGGATATCGAGGCCGATGGCCCGGGCGCTCTCGTACAGCCGGGCAATGTGCTCGTCGTGGCGGAAGACCTTGCCGTGGTAGACGCGGATGCCCTCGAAGACGCCGTCGCCGTAGAGGAAGCCGTGATCGTAGACGCTGATCTTGGCGTCGTCCTTGTCGTGGATCTTGCCGTTGATGTAGACCTTGCTCATGCTGTGCCGCTCAGGACCCAGGGCTCGGTGAGCGCTGGCTTCCCCCCAAAAGATGGTTGCTCGATCTGACCGTCGACGAGCCGGACCACGCGGTCGGTCTCGTGAATGAGCTCGAGGTTATGGGTCACCATGATGATAGTCAGGCCGACTTCGCGGTTCAAGTCGCGGAGGATACGCATGATCTCGCCGCCGTTCTGGGCGTCGAGGTTGCCGGTGGGCTCGTCGGCGAGCAAGACAGGGGGCCGCGTGATCAGGGCGCGGGCAATGGCGGCCCGCTGCATCTCGCCCCCCGAGAGCTCGCGCGGCAGATGCTTGAGTCGATGCCCCAGCCCGACGCGATCGAGCATTTCGAGGGCCCGTCGCTTCAATTCGCGGCGCGCGCCCAGCCAGCCGAACAGCGACAGCTCGATCATGTGCGGCATGAGCACGTTCTCGAGTGTGCTCAGTTCGGGCAGCAAATGATAGAACTGAAAGATGAAACCGAAGGTCTGGTTGCGCAGCTTGTCGCGTTCGGCGCCGGGCAGGTCGTCGATGCGCCGGCCCTCGAGCACGACGCTGCCCTCATCGGGGCGGTCGAGCGTGCCCAGCAAGTGGAGCATGGTGCTCTTGCCCGAGCCCGACTGCCCGAGCACGCACAGGAACTCGCCCCGTTGAACTTCAATATCGACGCCGCGCAGCACGGGCACCATCACCGCATCCTTGCGGTAGGTCTTGTGCAGGTTGTGAGCCGTCAGGATCGGTGTCGTTTTCATTTCACACTCCTTGTGGATTGCAGATCATTCGTAACGCAGTGCCCGCACCGGGTGCAGCAAAGCCGCGCGAAGCGCCGGCAACGTCGCCGACATTACCGCGATGGCTATCGCACCCAGGTTCACATACAAGAGCATCCAGGCACTGATGTCGGTCGGGATGGTGCTGAAATAGTAGATGCTCTTGTCGAAGACGGGCTGCCCGGTCACCCGGGTCAGCCACTCCTCGATCTCGTTGATGTAGCGGGCAATCAACACGCCCACCCCGGTGCCGCAGGCTGCGCCGATGCAGCCCAGCAGCAGTCCGTAGGCCAGAAAGATCCGCATGACTCCCGTATTGGATGCGCCCAGCGCTTTCAGGATGCCGATGTCGCGGGTTTTCTCGACCACGATCATGACAAAGATGGCCAGGATGCCGAAGCCGGCCACGCCGACGATCATGAAGAGAAGCACGTTGAGGATGCCGCGCTCGATGGAGATGGCGGCCAGCAACGGGCCCTGCTTGTCTTGCCAGCCCGAGGCCTGAAGATCAGGAAACAGCCGGGCCAGTTCAGCCACGACCAGCTTGCTGTCTTCCTGGTTCTTGAGTTTGATCTGGATGCTCGTGGCCCGGTTCTGCATCGTGCATAGCTGCTGCAAGTGTTCGAGCGGCACGAAGACGTACTGCGAGTCGTACTCGCTTAGCTCGGACTTGAAGTAGCATGCCACGGCGAAGCGGTCGTAGACCGGGGCCAGTTTCTGCCCGGACACGGTCGTGACGATCAGGTCGTCGCCGGGCTGAATGATCCACCGGTCCACCGGCTTGTTCTCTGCGTCCGTGGTGCGCTGCGTGGCCAGGGCGCGGCCAAGGATCGCCCCGATCACTTCTTTGGGCTTGCTTGGCGGCGGAGCGGGAGGCGGTGGTGAATCTGGATCGCTGACGGCAGGAGCGGGGGCCACGTGATGGATACGCACGTTGCGGCCCTTGTGCTCGAAGGTTGGCTCGATCAGGTTGTCTTCTCTGTTGAAGATGTGCGGCGCAAAGCCCCCCACGGCCGTCCTGCCCGCGAGGTCGATGCCGATCAGGCGGATCGGCCGCCTGGTCAGCCTATCACTGGGCCAGTAGCCGTCCGGGTGAACACGATACTGGAGCATGGCAAACGTTTCCAGCGTGGGCGTCATGGCCTCGATACGGCCGGCCACCGCGGATGCACGAATACGCTTCATCTTCTCTTCGGGATCGTGGAATCCTTCCGGGTCGAGCGCGTCGAGGCTGACATCGGACAGCAACGCATGCAGGCGATCTTGCATCTTGGTGCTGAAGCCGTTCATGACGCTGTTGACGACGATGAGCGTGGCCACACCCAGCGTGATGCTGACGATGCACGCCAGCGCCAGGTAGCGCGTGAGCAGGTAGCGCCAGCAGAGCAGCCACTTGTACATCGCGTCTCCCGATCAGGTTCGCGGCATCAATCTGCAATTCTCGCTCATTCGTATCGCAGTGCCCGCACGGGGTGCAGCAAAGCCGCGCGCAGGGCGGGCAGCGTCGCCGACACCACGGCAATCGCAATCGCACCCAGGTTCACAAAGAACACCGTCCACGGGCTGATGTCGGTCGGGATGCGGTCGAAGTAGTAGACCGTGCGCGGGAAGATCTCCTGCCCGGTCATGCGTGTCAGAAACTGTTCGATCTCGTTGATGTTCTGCGTGAAGGTGATGCCC
>JBFWSD010000385.1:0-6513 GCA_050248575.1 Gemmataceae bacterium | reverse complement strand
CCATTGATGCCGTGCAACACGGCGAACAACGCAAACAGCAACAAGGCCGCGATGTGGGTCGCCACCAGGTAGAGCCAGCCCGCCGCGCGGACGTCGGCATACTGGTCCTCGGTGGCGACTAGGAAGAATGCCGACAGCGCCATGATTTCCCACCCGAACAGAAAGACGATGCTATTCCTGGCAATCACCAGCAGCGCCATGCCGGCCGTGAGCGTGCCGTAAAAGAACCTGAGCTTTCGGGCCGTCTTGGGGTGCTCAGCCTGGTTCCAGTAGCTGAGGCCGTAGACGTTGGCGACGAGCGACATCAGGAAGACGGGCAACAGAAAAATGGCGGACAGCCCGTCCATGGCCACACTGAAGTCTGCCCCGGGAAACGTCCAGGACAGCTCGAGCAATTGACTTTCATCGTGAGCCCAATAGTGGATGACGGCGAACAGCCCCAGGCCATTGCCCAGCACTGCCAGCAGCACGGACAGCGCCTGTCCCGTGAGCGAGCAGCAATCCAGCAAGAGGCCGGGGAGGCCGCTCAGCAGCGCCAAGGCAATTCCGATCAGCACCAGCAGTTCGCTCATGTCGTCGTCCACCAAAAGCGCAGGGACACCCAGCCCAGCACTGCCACCACCATGAGTGCGATGTACATTAGGTAGACGTGCATTTTGCCCTGCTGCAGGAAGCGCAGCCCGGCGAAACGCTCACCCCACCGGTCAAAAAACGGCTGATACACATGGGTGCGCACCGGGTCCGGGCAGTCGGCGCCGAACTCGCTCTTGGCCGGGAACAGCTCGCGCGGCGCGCTGCGCCGCGTCAGGGGCTGAAGGAAGCGCGGTAACAATTGTTCGGCCATCATCTCGGCGAACGAGCGACCCGTATACTGCATTCGTACCGTGGGTAGTACATAGCCGCATCCCCAGGTGGCCTCGCGCGGGCCCCGTTCGAACTGCGACCACGCCGACAGCAGCAGCACGCCAAGGGCGACCAGGGCCAGGATCACGCCATTCAAGATGCCGATCGTCTTCACTGGCGCGGCCTCGGCGGCGAGCGGACCGACCGACGGGCCGAGCTTTTGCTCGACAACAGGTGCAAACAGGTTGAGCGCTTGATCCGGCCATAGAGCCATCAACAAACAGCCGCAAACCAGGATGCACATGGGAACCAGCAGCCAGCCGGACGATTCGTGCGCCGTCCGCGTCGCTTCGGTGCGCGGTGAGCCGAGCAGGGCAATGCCTGTCAGCCTCGCGAAGACAATCGCAGTCAGGCCGCCGACGAGTGCCAGCCCGCCGATGGCAAAAAACGCGAGCAGGCTACCCGGTCCAGCGCTGGTGGAACCGGTTTTCATCAAGCTGAGATAAATCAGCCACTTGCTAACGAAGCCGTTGAGCGGAGGCAAAGCTGACAGGGCCACGGCGCCGATCAGCAGCGCTCGCGCGGTGCGGGGCAGAACAGGCATCAGGCCGCCCAGTTTTTCCACGTCCCGCGTACCGGTCGCATGCAGCACGCTGCCAGCCGCGAAGAACATCAAGCTCTTCATCAAGGCGTGGTTCCAAACGTGCAAGAGCGCGGCAGAGAGGCCGAGGGCGGCCACCACCGGCAAGCCGCGCGTTTGCCCCCACAGGCTCACTCCCAGCGCAAGGGCGATCAAACCGACATTCTCGATGCTCGAATAGGCGAGCATGCGTTTGATGTCGCGCTGGCCCAGCGCCAGCGCGATGCCGACAAAGGCTGTGACCAGCCCCAGGCCTGCAAGACTGGCGCCCCACCACCACACGGGAGGTCCCAGAAACGTGAAAACGCGCAACATGCCATAGATCCCCATCTTGATCATGACGCCGGACATGAGCGCCGAAACGTGCGAGGGGGCAGCAGGGTGCGCCTCGGGCAGCCACACGTGAAAGGGCACCAGCCCCGCCTTGGCGCCGAAGCCGATTACGGTCAACACAAACAGCAGTCCGCCCCAGGCCGCCCCAGGCAAGGGCAGGCGCTCGAACTCCAGGCTGCCTGCCTGCTGACCGAGCAACACGAATAAAAAGATCAAGAAGGCGACTCCAATGTGGGTCGCGATCAGGTAAGTCCATCCTGCCTGCCGCACCTCCGCGTTTTCGTGCTCGAAGGTCACCAGACAGTAGGCCGTGATCGACATCACTTCCCAGGCCATTAGGAATAAGATTGCACTCCGGGCGACAAGAACCGCGACCATCCCGCCCACGAACAGGTTCAGAAAGAACCAGGGGGCGCCCAAGGGTTTGTGATCCCGGTAAGCTAATAAGTACTCCGCGCCGTAAATGGCCGCCAGCGCTGACAGGCCCAGCACTGGGAGCAAGAAAAAAGCGCTGAGTGGATCGACCCCGATTGAAAACGGACCATGGGCGCTGTCCCAGCTCAACCGCAATGCCAGGGACTCGCCTGTGAGTAACGTCCGCAGTGGGGAGACCACGGCCAGACCGCAGGCCAGCACGAGACCACCGGCACCCACCATGGTTGCGGCGTGCGGCCACCGTCCGAGCAATCCGGCCAACGACGCTGCAACACCAAACACAACAAGTGCACCCAACATTTCCATGTCAGGTTGCCGCCTTTCCTGACGCACTCGGGGCGAGGTCCATGCCCGCCTCGACGCGAGTGAGTTCGCGCATGATCTCGTCACGCGACGACTGCCGCACGATCACCTCGCGGAATCGCGCGTCGTGTAAAGCGAATGCCAGTCGCGACAGCAGCTGCAGGTATGTCCGGTTCGTGGGACTGATGATCGAGAACAGGATGTTCACCGGGCGACCGTCCATTGCACCGAAATCGACCGGCTTCGTCAAGTAGGCCAGCGTGATCGTTGGCCGGGCCACGTGCAAGACGATGGGGTTGCGCACGTGCGGGATGGCAATGCCATCACCGATTGCCGTGGTCGCCGACGCTTCTCGTGCCAGGAACAAGCACAGCAACAATTCTCGATCGACTTCGTCCGATAGCGGCAAGACGCTTACAAGGGCGCGTAATGCTCGGTCGCGGGTCGTGTCCGGAAGCTGGTAGTGGATGCCGCCCGCCGCCAGAGCCTCGACAAGGCTGGGAACGCTTTCCGTACCGGAGTTAAGGCTGTCAAAAAGTTCCAGAGAAACCTTCACGTTGTTGGCCGTCGCCCATTCCAACAGTTCGGCCCGGTGAACGCGATAGTGCCCGCCCACCTGCTGGGCAGGCAGGCCACGCTGCTTGATCCAGCGCAATATAGTGCTCTCAGCCACACTCAGTAGCATGGTGAGGTTCCGCATCGTGAGCTGCATTGGTTTCCTCTAATACGATTTGAGCGGCAAGAACATGGGTAGCTGCGCCCACGATAGGAAGGGCAAGATCACAATCATGGCGAGTTCAGATTTGCAGCCGAATCCAGCGAGTGGCGTAATGGCAGTAGGTACTGTTGGCAGGAGTGAACCATTCGTCGACTGCGACCCAAGGGCGCATTTCGGAAGTGTGCAGCACCACCTCCGGGGGAAGAGCATCTCTATCTTGCAATTCCAGTTGATCGACATCCTCGAAGGGCAAAGGCTGCTCTTCCTGGCCATTCTCTGGGCTTAAATTGCATCCAAACGTGAAATTCGCTCCGCTGATAGCAACAACGAGCAAGCAAACAGCAAACCTGGTAAGTTGTGCGACATCGCCTCCTCGGTACCGTCGCATTCGTTGTGTCCCGAATCGCATACATCCTCTCATGCCAAACGCTGGCAAGTCAGAACGATATTGGCGGCATTCTTTTAGTTTTTGCAAAACCTGTGCCGCACAGGCACTTTGGAGTGGCCTGAATCGGCCTAAGTTCATCATCAACAAGTAGTTGCTGCGATCGTCTCGTCGAAAAACGGCGCCTCGGAAGCCCGGATCAACCTTGCGATTCTGCAAGAATCTGCACCCATCTGCCACATTCTGCAGATGTGTGCGACCTTGCCGTGAACGCCGTGACGCGCTTCTTTTCTTGCGATGATTGTGAGTCAGGACCTATCCGAGTGGCATTGAAAACGACGTGCAAGCGGCGGCACATTTATTGCTGCTTCCCATCGGTTCAAAATCTCCCACCGACGGGTTCTGCATGGAATACATACCGCTGGCGTTCATGGGGTTTCTCGCTGCCGTGTACGTAGGTTGCTCGATCGTCGAATGTGTGCTGACGTTTCTTGATTGGCTGTCAAGACGCCGCCGCCCAGGAATTTTGATCATGACTCAAAATAGGGGCTACCTGCGGATTCTCGAGAAGTGGTTTCGCAACGAGGGGTTCAACGTTTGGTCCACCGAGCACGAGCAAGGCGCCGTTGATCTAGTTCAGTTCAATGCAAAGGAGATCGACCTTGCGTTGCTTGATGCAGGCACGGACAATCCCGCCGGAACGGCCTCCTCACTGCGGAGAGAATTACCGTTTTTGCCCTGCTGTTTCATGAAGCAGAAGCTCAATGACGCCGATGAGTCGTATCTTTTCTACCTTGGCGCAATCGCTGTGTTTGACAAGCCGCTGCTTCTCCGTGAATCGACGAGAGTCATTCGTCAGATCATCAAGCAAAGTCGCAGGCACGGCTGATGTGCAGAGAATTGCAGACTGAGGGGTTGAAATTGCAGAAAGGCTATTGCAGCCCGTAGCGATTCATTTTGTAGTGAAGCGTCCGCACGCTTATATCTAGCAGTCGGGCAGCGCGTTCGCGGTGCTGATTGCACTGCTCCAGGGCGGCCAGGATCGCTGCTTTCTCGGCGTCCTCGGCTGCTTCTGCCAGCGTCGTCACGTTTCGCGGCGCCCGGACGTGTAATTCCTCGGGCAGGTCCTCCGCGTGAATGATCGGGCCTTCGATCGTGACCACCAGCCTTTCCATGCAGTTACGCAGTTGCCGAACGTTGCCTGGCCAGGGATAATCGCAGAGCACCTTCATGGCCGCGCCCGCAACTTCCTTGTGTTCTCTGCGATGGCGGTCCTGCGCCAGGCGCAGAAAGTGTTGGAGAAGCGAGGGGATGTCGTCGCGGCGCTCGCGCAACGAAGGGACGTAGAGCGGCACGACGCTCAGTCGGTAGTACAAGTCTTCGCGGAACCGCCCTTCGGCAACAAGCGCCTCAACGTCGCGATGCGTCGCTGACACCAGGCGCACGTCCAGGGGTAGAGTATCCGCGCCACCCAGACGGCGCACTTCGCGCTGATCGAGAACGCGCAACAGATCGACCTGGGTTTTTGTGGGCATTTCGCCAATTTCATCCAGGAACAGGGTGCCTTCCTGGGCCAACTCGAACCAGCCTGGCTTGCGACAATTGGCGCCGGTGAAAGCCCCTTTTTCATAGCCAAACAGTTCGCTTTCGATCAAAGTCTCCGGCAAGGCGCCGATATTGGCTGCCACAAACGGGCGGTTCTTGCGCCGGCCCAAGTTATGAATGGCGCGGGCCACCAGTTCCTTGCCGCTACCGCTTTCCCCTTGAATCATCACTGTGACGTCGGTGTCGGCCACCTGACGGATCAGATCGAATACCTGCCGAATCGAAGCACTGTGGCCGATCATCTCCGGGAACTCGCCGGCGGCGGCTAGCCGGTCACGAAGCTGCCGGTTCTCCTCGATGAGCCGGTGATGCTCGTAGGCATTCCGAACATGCAGGCGAAGCACATTAACGTCGAGGGGTTTGCTGAGGTAGTCGTGGGCGCCGAGACGCATGGCGTCAACGGCCGTCTCGATCGAACCGTGCGCGGTGATGACGAGGATGAGCGTTTCCGGCCTTTCGTGCTTCATCTGTCTGATCATTGCGAGACCGGTTTCGGGACCGGGCATTCTGAGGTCCGTGATGACCAGGTGATGAGTTGTACGGCGAAAGTGGCTGAGGGCCTCGGCCGCGTCCTTGGCAGTCGTCACGGCGTCGGCTTCTTCGGCAAGGGCGCGGGCCAGACCCGAGCGTATGTTGGGCTCGTCATCCGCGATCAAGATACGAAAGCTTCGATCACGCATGGATTCGACTTTCCTCCAATGGCATCGAAATCTCGAAAGTCGTCCCTTCGGGACCGGTTCGATAGCTGATGTGCCCGCCGTGCTGGCCAATGAGTTTCTCGCTGAGAGCTAGTCCCATACCAGTGCCTTTGGGCTTAGTCGAAAAAAAAGGCTGGAAAAACCGGCGTTGGATCTCGGGCGGGATGCCGCTGCCTGTGTCGGTGATGATCGTTTGAAATCCTTGGCCTTCCTGCTTGATGGTCACCGTCAAATGACCTCCTCCCGGCATCGCTTCCAGGGCATTGATGAGGAGGTTCAACAACGCTTCTTTAAATCTCTCCGGATCGATCAGCGTCAGCAACAGGCCCATTGGCTTTACAATCTGCACATCAACACCTTGTTCGGCAGCTTGCGGACGAATCAGCCGCACCGCGCTTTCAATTACTCCTACTACATCCGTGCTTTGGATCTCCAGCCGCTCGAGGCTGGCAAAACTCCCGAAGCGTTCCAGCACGCCGTTGAGGCGGCTGATCTCGGTCTTCAATACCCCGAGGAATTCCGAAGTCGAACCCCCGCCGTCGCCCTTCGCAAG